>JAAYDK010000208.1 GCA_012729295.1 Spirochaetales bacterium
CAGTACTTAACCATATCAAAAAGATCGCTCATTCCTCTTCTATACCGATTCAATTGGCAATACGAAAAGGAGGCGGAACAGATGCAGTTGCGTTGGCTTTGGCAGCAAAGGGCATTCCTACGGTCGTAACCGGAGTACCGGTACGGTACGCCCATAGTCACAACTGCTTGATAAGTGTTGACGACTATGTTTCGCTAATTGATTTGCTTACTGCAGTTTGTTTGAAAACAAATACGGGTATAAACTGTACATAGATAATATGAGAATGCTTTAGAAGTTATATATACGCTATATATAGTGTCATAATAATATGACATACGCTATCTGTGTACTTTAAGGCTTGCGTCCGTAAAATAAATGTGGTATGTTGGGATTCGAGCGTACCGATTACTCATACCAAAGTTTGGGGGAAATAATGACTGTGGCTAAAAATGCTCTTTCGCCATTGGGGCGTAAGATTTTTCTGGATAGATACGCGCTGAAAGACGCTAAAAAAGATACATTGGCAATTGGGGATTTGGTTGTTGCTGTAAGCAATACTCAAACCGGTCAACGTGAAATCGGTTCCGTGATTTCTTTATCGGGAGAGGCGGTTACCGTAAAGCTGAATGACGAAACTCTGGTCGATACGACAAAAGAGTATGTAGACAAACCGATAGAGGTCGATCCTTCTCAGATGCTCGCCAGGGTTGCCAGAGGAATTTCGCAGCAGGAGTCTGCGCAAAAACAGCCTCTATGGGAAAAAGAGTTCAACTGGGTATTAGAAGATTGGAAATTCGTTCCGGGAGGGAGAATTCTTACCGGAGCAGGCACCGAACAGAATCTTACGTATTTCAACTGTTATGTAATACCTTCTCCCAAAGACAGCCGCGGAGGCATCATTACATCGTTGGGGCAGATGACCGAGATTATGTCCCGAGGTGGCGGAGTCGGGATGAACCTTTCTTCACTCAGACCGCGGCATGCGTATGTAAAGGGAGTCAATGGTCGTTCGAGCGGATCGGTTTCCTGGGGAGCACTTTTTAGTTTTGTAACTGGATTAATCGAGCAGGGAGGTTCTCGAAGGGGAGCCTTGATGCTTATCCTGAACGTCTGGCATCCCGATATTCTTGATTTTATCAACAGTAAGCGTGAAATGGATAAAATCGTCAATGCCAATATCAGTGTCGGTATTAGCGATGCATTTATGTCTGCGGTTCGTTCGGATGGACAATGGACCACATACTTCCCCGATACTTCCGATCCCGAATACAATGCGGTATGGGACGGGGATCTGGACAAGTGGAGAGCCCTTGGAAAAAAGGTGGTACCGTATCAGACGGTGAAAGCCAAGCAGATTTGGGATTCAATTATCGAAAGTGCCTGGGCTTCTGCTGAACCGGGAGTCTTCTTTGTCGATCGCTATAATAAAATGTCTAATTCTTGGTATTACAGCTCGATTCAGTGTACCAATCCGTGCGGAGAACAAGGTCTTCCTCCATGGGGAGTCTGCAACCTGGGTTCGATTAACCTTTCCCGGTTCGTCGAAAACAAGAGTGTACGTTGGGAAGATCTCGGCAGAACCGTTCGCACAGCAGTTCGTTTCCTCGACGATGTAATCGACGATACCCCCTATTTTTACGAAGAGAACCGCGAGCGGCAGCAATCAGAGCGGAGAATCGGGTTGGGTACGATGGGCTTGGCCGATATGCTCATCAAGATGGAACTGGCCTATGGAAGCGATGAGTCGATTACCTTCATCGATACGTTGTACCGATTCATCTGCGTAGAGGCCTACACCGCCAGCGCGGATCTTGCCGAAGAAAAGGGTTCGTTTCCTTTATTTGATGCAGAAAAATTCCTGCAAAGTGGATTCATGCTGCAAATGCCCGATGATGTACGATCCCTTGTGGCAAAGAAGGGCATCCGAAATGTGACGTTGCTTACTCAAGCCCCCACCGGAACCACCGGCACTATGGTCGGAACCAGTACCGGAATAGAGCCCTATTATTTCTGGGAATGGGAACGGGTAGGCCGCATGGGAAAGAATGTCGAACGGGTAGCGGTGTATGACGAATGGATGAAAGCTCATCCGGGTCAGAAAAAACCGTCGTTCTTTGTTTCCGCCATGGACCTGGCTCCTGAAGGTCATGTAAAAGTACAGGCAGCAATCCAGAGATGGGTCGATTCCAGCATTTCAAAGACCGGAAACACTCCGTCTGATTATACTGTCGAACAGACGGGGAAGCTGTATGAACTGCTCTTTGATCTGGGGTGTAAAGGGGGCACGACATACCGGGATGGTTCCAGAGACACACAGGTGCTGATTGCCAAGGATGCTTCAAAAAAGGAAGAACCGAAAGTTGCTCCTACCGAGCCGAAACCCAGAATTCGTTCTACGGTACTTCACGGAACCACCTATCGCAAAATGACTCCGATCGGAACGGCATACATTACGGTCAACTGGGACGGAGGGTCGACCAACGATCCGTTCGAAGTCTTCATCAACGTAGCAAAAGTCGGTTCTGATGTTTCTGCGGATGCAGAGGGGTTGGGACGGTTAATCAGTTTGATTTTACGTATGCCCAGCCCGCTCACACCGAAACAGCGGACACAAGCGGTAATTGCCCAATTAAAGGGTATCGGATCGGGGCGACCAATGGGATTTGGGAAAAATAAGGTGATGAGCCTTCCCGATGCAGTAGCGCAGGTTCTGGAGGAACACCTCGGGTGGGAACATGCCGATGGAGCCTATCCTGCGTTGCCCGACGAGGGCGATGAGAATAACAACGCCAAACAATTCGACCTGAGTTTCGGAGACGAATTGTCCAATAGTGTTACTCCGGATATCTGTCCGATTTGCGGGAATGTTACGTTTGTGAACATAGAAGGTTGTAAGAAATGTTTTTCTTGCGGTCATAGCGAATGCTGACTCTCTGATTTGATCAGACCAAGGCGGAGATTGTGTATCGTAAACTATAATCTCCGCCGTTTTTTTCGTCATTTATGCAAAAATCGACATAGTGAAATTCATATCTTCCAACACGATAAGACAGGATAAATCTGCGCGGTAGGTTGCAAACACCCCTTCTTTGCTGTATAGTTTATAGTTGGAATGCAATTAGTGTGACCCGTCGAGGTACACATGAGAATAATTTTTTATGGAGCGTAAACATGGGTAACAAAAAAATGGTTACTATCGATGGCAATACCGCTGCTGCGCATATAGCGTACGCCTTCAGCGATGTCGCTGCGATTTATCCCATCACCCCCTCTTCTCCGATGGGTGAGTATGCGGATTCTTGGGCGAGTGTAGGCAGAAAAAACCTATTCGGACAGAAAGTGGATATCATAGAAATGCAGTCGGAAGCCGGAGCTGCCGGAGCGGTCCATGGTGCATTGAGCGCAGGAGCTCTCACGACCACCTTTACCGCGAGCCAGGGACTTTTGCTGATGATTCCGAACATGCACAAAATTGCCGGTGAGATGATTCCGACCGTTTTCCATGTTTCGGCGCGTTCCCTAGCAGCCCAGTCTCTCTCTATTTTCGGAGATCATTCGGACGTTATGTCGTGCAGAAACACCGGATTTGCCATGACTGCGGCCTCAAGTATTCAGGAAACGATGGATCTCGCTCTGGTGGCACATCTTGCGACGCTAAAGGCACAGGTTCCGTTCCTTTCGTTTTTCGACGGATTTAGAACTTCCCATGAAATTCAGAAAGTTGAAGAAATCTCGTACGACGATATCAAGCCGTTGGTTGAAACAAAGTATATCGAGCGTTTCCGAGCACGAGCCCAAAGACCCGATAATCCCCGGTTAAAAGTTGCTGCACAGAATGAAGACGTGTATTTCCAAGGTCGTGAGACTGTTAATCCGTACTATGCTGAAGTTCCCGCGATCGTACAGGAATACATGGATAAGGTGTCAAAGATTGTCGGTAGACAATACCATCTGTTTGACTATGTAGGAGCTCCCGATGCCGACCGCATTATTATTGCGATGGGTAGTGGAGTCGATACAGCCGAATGGACGGCAAACTATCTTAATTCACAAGGTGAAAAAGTCGGCGTACTCAAAGTTCGGTTGTATCGTCCGTTCTCCGCGAAGGATTTTGTGGCAGCTATTCCTGCATCCGTCAAGAAAATTGCGGTACTCGATCGAACAAAAGAACCAGGGTCGCTTGGCGAGCCGTTGTATCAGGATGTAATTACTGCATTGGCACAAACCGGCAGAACTGGTATTACCGTGGTCGGAGGCCGTTATGGTCTGTCAAGCAAGGACTTTACCCCGACGCAGGTCAAAGCTGTATTTGATCACCTGAAAGGTGCCTGCTTCCATGATTTTACCGTGGGTATCGTCGACGATGTCACAAAAAAATCCCTTCCCGTCGAAGAAAAGATTGACGTTTCTCCCAAAGGTGTTGTTTCCTGTATGTTCTGGGGGCTTGGATCTGACGGAACTGTCGGAGCCAATAAGGATTCCATTAAAATAATCGGTGAAAATACCGACATGAACGCACAGGCGTACTTCTCTTACGATTCGAAAAAGTCGGGTGGTATTACCATCAGCCACCTGCGATTCGGCAAGAGTTCAGTGAATATGCCGTGGTTGATCGACAGTGCAGATTTTGTTGCCTGTCACAATCCAGCCTATATCGGCCGGTACGACATGCTTGGTCCGCTTAAGAAGGGCGGAGTATTCTTGCTGAACTCGAGAATATCTTCAGACGAAGTGTTTGAACATCTGACTGCTGATGAGCAAAAGCAGATTATCGAAAAGAAAATCCGTTTTTATAACATCGATGCGCTGAAGATTTCTGAAGAAGTCGGTTTAGGAACGAGAATTAATACGGTTATGCAAGCCGCTTTCTTCAAGATTTCAGGTATCTTCCCCGAAGACGAGGCTATCAAGCTGATCAAGAATGCCATTAAAAAAACATTCATCAAGAAGGGCGAAGATATCGTAAAAATGAACTGGGCTGCAGTTGACGCTGCTTCTTCTGCACTGGAGGAAGTAAAGATTCCTTCTGCGGTTACCAAATCGTATGTACCGAAAAAGCTGATTGGCGACGATGCCGATATGTTTGCAAAAGAAATCATCAAACCGATCATGCACTTGCGAGGCAATGAAATCCCTGTTTCGAAAATGTCTTTCGACGGTACGCTTCCGACGGCTACCGCCCGCTTGGAAAAGCGCGGTGTTGCCCCCTTTGTTCCCCATTGGATTAGTGAGAACTGCATCCAGTGCAACCAGTGTGTTCAGGCTTGTCCTCATGCGGCAATCAGGGCGAAACAGATCGATCCGAAAGATTTGGCAAGCGCTCCTTCGACCTTCCACACGCTTAAGTCCAGTACGAAAAACACACGTGACCTGCAGTTTAAGATTCAAGTCTATCCAGAGGATTGCCAAGGTTGTGGCGTCTGCGTAGAAACTTGTCCTGCTAAAACAAAAGCCCTGGAAATGACATTGATTGATGTCGAACGCGAACGCGGCGAGACCAAGAATGCCGAATTCTTCGATAAGCTTCCGGAAAACGTGCTCGATGGAATCTCGGTCGATACGGTTAAGGGCATGCAGTTCAAGCAGCCTCTTTTCGAGTTTTCGGGTGCCTGTGCGGGTTGTGGAGAAACTCCTTATATCAAACTTGTAACCCAGATTTGCGGTGAAAGAATGCTCGTTGCGAACGCAACCGGTTGTTCTTCGATTTATGGCGGAACTTTCCCGACGACACCGTATGCGAAACGACCCGACGGTCGTGGTCCAGCTTGGGGTAATTCGTTGTTCGAAGACAATGCCGAATACGGAATGGGTATGAGACTTGCAGTCGATAGCAACAGAACCCTGCTCAAAGCAACGGTTGATAAGTTGCTTACAGTGGGTACTACTGCCGAACTCACCGCTTCGTTGAAGAAAAATTTAGAATTGTGGAACAATACTGGAGAAGAAGCAATTTCTGCCCAGAATGCAACACAAGTACTGCTTGATTCCGCGCTTGCCTCTGCAAAGGGAGAAAGTAAGGAATTGGTTGCCAAAGTAATCGAACTGAAAGACTATTTCACCGACAAGGCCGTATGGATTATCGGCGGTGACGGTTGGGCTTACGATATCGGTTACGGCGGCGTAGACCATGTGGTTGCTTCCGGAAAGAATGTAAACATTCTCGTGCTGGATACCGAAGTATATTCGAACACCGGTGGTCAGGCTTCTAAATCTACTCCAATCGGAGCAGTTGCAAAATTTGCTAACGCCGGCAAGCAGATTGGAAAGAAGAGCATGGGATTCATGGTGATGAGCTATGGACACGTATATGTCGCTTCTATCGCATTAGGGGCAAACAGACTACATGCACAGAAAGCATTGCAGGAAGCTGTTGCCTACAACGGACCCTCGATTGTATTCTGCTATGCTCCTTGTATCAACCACGGAATCGATATGAGAAAGAGCCAAGTTACTGAAAAGCGTGCGGTAGAAGCCGGTTACTGGCCGTTGTATCGCTACAATCCTGCTGCAGAAGAAGGCAAGCGTTTCTCTTGGGATACCAAGGATGCCTCTGCCGACTTCCAGGAATTCATCAAAGGCGAACGCCGCTACACTTCGTTGTACAAGACAAATCCCGACATGGCTGAAGATTTGTTCAAGCGTGCCGAAGAAGATGCAAAACGCCGCATGAATTTCTATAAGAACCTTGGTACCATCATGTAAGGAAATCTTGGCGACACGATTTCTATTTCGGGGGATCCGCAAGGATCCCCCATATTGTATAACAGACATGTGAACATTCGATAATGATACCTGATGGCAGTGATTGTCTCTCGTTCTTCCGATGGTATACAATAGGATAAGGACTTGTGAGATGAAAAGTGTTCGAGTATACAAATATAGGTGGGTGGTTCTTTTAGCAATGATGCTTCTGACTATTGCTTCGTCTATGCAATGGTTGGTTCTGGCCCCCGTTTCCAGGGCTGCTACTGCCTTTTATAAAAGCCAGTTACCCGAGCAATCTATGCTGGGTCCCGATTTACTGACATTGGTTCATATGATTATGTTCTTGCTAGCCAGCATCCCTGCTTCATTTATAATCAGTAAGATTGGATTGAAACACAGTCTCAGAATTTCTGCACTGTTGATTGTCGTGTTCAGTATTGTTAAAGGAATCGGATCGAATTCTTTTATGCTGGTGCTCATTGCTCAAATTGGTCTTGCTCTTGCTCATCCGATAGTATTCAACAGCGTCACTGCAGTAACTTCACGCTGGTTCCCTTTGAGGGAGCGTGGATTTGCCACTGGTCTTATTTCTCTTGCCCAATATCTGGGGCTTTTGCTTACCATGATTTTTTCTCCGCTGTTGGTTTCGGTAAAACCCGTTTCGAGCGATTACGGTAGCGGAATAAATGTGTTGTTGTTCTGGTATGGAATTATTACCGCTGTTATTTCTGCAGCAACCTTTTTCATGATCCGAGAAAGACCTCCCACTCCCTCTTCAAACGAGCCGTTTCAGGAATACTCATTCAAAGATTCATTTCAAATCCTGTTCCATAAGAAACACATGGGCGGGCTCACTATCGTATTCGGATTAATCTGGGGATTGTTTATCGCGTTTGTTTCAAAGGTCGACGGGATAATGGCCCTGATCAATATTGAAAACTCCAGTGGAATTATTGGAGTCGTACTTCTGACAAGCGGTATGGCCGGCTCGGTTGTGATCCCGATGTTGTCCGATTATTCCAGAAAGCGGAAAAAGTATTTTATCATAAGCTCGGCTGGAATTCTTTTTGGGTTTATTGCCTTTGCATTTTCACCGATTATCACAAAATGGATACCGGAAGCTTCTACAACGTTGGCTATTACTTTTTCAGCGATTCTCGGATTCTTTTTTATGGGGGCTATTCCGTTGGGAATACAGTATGCGTCGGAATTAGGGTATCCCACACCCGAGTCGGCTTCCCAGGGCATTTTACTAATAGTCGGCTACTGTATGGGAACCATCGTACTTCTATTTATGGTATTAAAAGGCGGTCTTTTCCTTGAACGAGTGCTAGTCGTCAGTGTTGCATTCCTGTTCGCCGCTTGTCTGGCTTCTCTGTTCATAAAGGAATCGCCCGTCATCATTACAGAAGACGAGCGATTACGAAATGCCATCGATAAAGAATCTGTACGTTTGCAATAGAACCTAGCGGTTTACAATCCATTCGGCAATATCTTCAAGCACCATAGGATCGATCGTCGTTTCAATCGAAGCGTATTCGTCTACCGATCCAGTAGTTGCAGGCTGGAATAAGTGATTGAGGCCTTCGTAGATTTTTGTAGTATATTCGGTATTACCCGATTCCTTGAGAATTGTTTCAATAGTGGGAACGTTAAGCGATGCGGTTACCTGCGTATCTTTCGAACCGTTTAAAATCAACGTCGGAATATCTACTTTCGAAAGATATGGTGCTGGGTCGATAGTAAGAAACGCCATATACCACGGTGAGAACAGAGCTGACAATTGATTTTGTATGGCTTCAGGAGTCATTCCGGTGAGGGATAAAAGCTGAGACACCTGTGCTTTTCGCTGTTCGACGGGTAATGATTCGTCGATTATAATGGTATATATCTGCTTGTTAAGCGCAACGATTTGCTGAATTGCTGCTTCAGGTGCACCCTGTGCTCGTAATAATGCCGCACTCTGGTCTTCGAGTACCCGAATCCCATCGACGCCCGGTGCAGCCATAAGAACGATAAAATCGACTTGCGAATTTCTTGATGCGATAATCGGAGCAATTAGGCCTCCTTCGCTGTGACCGATTATTCCTAATCGTTCATGGTCGACAAACGGTAGCGAGGTAAGATATTCCAAAGCACTTTCGGCATCATCGGCAAAATCTAAAGAAGTAGCGGTATCCAACGTTCCTTTCGAAGAGCCCACCCCGCGGTCGTCATAACGCAATACGACGATTCCGGCTCTGGTTAGAGCATCCGCCAATACTAAAAACGGCCTATGCCCCATAATCGCTTCATCTCGGTCCTGCTGGCCTGAACCACTTATCAGAATAACGGCGGGGTATCGTCCGTTTTCTTTCGGTCGGGTAATCGTACCGGCAAGTTCGAATCCTTCGATTTTTTGTAAAAACACCACATCTTCGCTGATGTATGGATATGGTGGTTTCGGATCTTGCATTCTAGCGGCAATCTCCGGTACCGATTCCAGCTTATGAAGGATCAGCGGTAAGGCCATCCCAGATTGTTCGAACGTTCCGGTAATGGTTGGTTCTGTACTTGTTTCGATTGTACCCGAGAATACGGCCTGCAAGGTATCGATTGTGAATGTGATGAAGCGAGTCTCTGAATCATATTCAGTGCTTGCTATCGGCAAATCCTTGATTCCCTGCTGGGGAACCGATAATTTTGCAGTATAACCCTGTTGTGACCGAGTAATGGAAAAACCTAATTTCAGCGTAATTTGCTCTTGAACGGCCAAGTCTCCTTCCCAATATCCTTCGAGAATAATTGGAGATGCAGGTTGCACGACGGTTTCCATAGATTCTTCGGTTTTCGTGGTGCATCCGAAGTTCGTCATCATGACCATAGCAATCAATACCAGTAACAGGCGATTCATACATTCCTCCAAAAAAAATGGACCGTAGAAGTGTACGGTCCTGCGACAGGCAAGTGAACTAATGTTAATCTTCAGGTGAAAAATCCGACTTGGCGGCTCCACACAACGGGCAGATCCAATCATCTGGAAGATCTTCAAACGCTGTTCCCGGTTTAATTCCGTTATCGGGATCACCTTCCGCGGGATCATACACATAACCACACAAATCACATACATATTTTTTCATCGTAATCCTCCGTAAACTTCTTGGATTAAGCATACAGCCCTATCAATAATTTTGCAATCGAAAACAGAATTGGGCAAGCTATTCATATAAAATCAGTATTTTTTTCAGCCAATTGCAGAGCCGTTTGCGATACATGGGAGGTTCTATGATTTCCACAGCATCGCCACACTGGATGATCCTCAGCATGAGTTCGATTGAGTTTTCTGCCTTCATCGAACAATATAATGCACCGTTTTCCCGATGTGTGAATATCGGGTCCGAATGGAGAATCTGCCTGAACGAATTCAAGGCAGATCTTTCCTTTATCTTCATTACTAGCGGTATCATGTCGAGACTTTCGTATCCTGAAGCGGTGTTTTCGGGCTTTTGAAACGGTTTGAGGTTGTCTGGAATCGTGTAGGTTTCGTCAAGAATGACCGCATTGGTAATGGTTGCGATGTCTATAGTAGTTATCACCGTCGTATGTCGGAGTCTTCCGGTAACGCTGATAGGATTTCGACCGTTTTCTTCTTCTCTAAAACCGATGAAGTACGGAGCAAACTCTGTTTCGATGGTTTCATTATCCCGGACGTGTTGGATACGAACGATTTTTCCCGAAACCCAAGAATCGATAAGAACTTCAAAAATCATGTTAAACTGGCCGGTAACATCACGTTTTTTATTGACTTCACGTTCGATTGATTCTGCCAGCGAAACGATATTGTCAGCAATTTTCGGTGCATACGAACGCATATTCATGGCAATTTTTCTTAATCCCGATGCTAAATGCGGATTTTGGAATTCGGTATTAGTCGCCAATATTTCTGCCGACAGGTTGAACGCTAGAGACTCGTACACACTTAATTCTATCGATTCGTCACCTTCCTTGGGCCTAATCTTGATAAGATTATTATCCTCATATATGTCGATATAGTTCTTTAGCTCATCCACATAACGGCTGATGGTGGACCGATGAACACCCAAACGACGCGCAATTTCCGATCTTCGCAGGCCCTCCGGGTGCGAATGAAGCAGTAGATCAAGTTGCGCGACTCGTTCTCCTTTCATGTAATCACCTTCTTTTCTGCACCATATTGCAACAAATTTGATTCAGTATAGCATGATATGGTGTGTTTACCTATCAGAAATGTTGCAAACTCACCCACGCCGTCTAGTTGATTTCATAGACGAGTATATAAGAATTGCATACAATCTAGGTATGGAAGAAAGCATAACACGGCTTGAAATGAAAACAGCTTTTATGGAAGATACGCTGCTTACGCTGAACACTCTCGTTGTAGAACAGCAAAAGCAAATAGATGCGTTAACGACAGCGGTTCAAAAACTTGAGGCTAGGCTCGGTTATCTGATTGAAATGGAAGGCGAGGGGGCTAAAGCGGACCAGAGGCCTCCCCACTACTGATGTACCGAATCTCTCTTTCTCCAAACGGTGCGCGCCAGACTGACTGTCTGAATTTCCCCTTCTTTGTTTAGCTTTTCGATTTTATGCATCAATTCCGGTTCTTCGGCATGCAGGCCGTCTGATGATACGAGCGCGCTGTGCACAGTTATTTGATCCTCGCGTTGTGTTTCGGATGTGTATGAGATGTCGATTTCAGTAACTTTGTAATGATCTCTAAAGTCATTCGGCAGAGCATCCAGCATCCAGGAAACATAGGAAATATTATTTATGTGTCCGTTGAAATCTGCATCACTATACAAAATTGTCGGATGATACTTCGGTAATTGATCCAGGGTGTCGTCAAACTGTTTCTGCCTGCCAAGGTCGCAATCTAGCTCGAATGGAGCTTTACTTCCGTCAAATCGTTCATAGAGCATAGGATTGCGCGATGGCCGGTGTGTATGTAAGTCTATTACCATCCATTGCGAAATAGCGCGAAATACTTCGCTTCCCTGAGTGTCGGTACCGACAGTTACTCTCGGGAAATAAAATTTCCATGGTTTTTGCGGCCATGTTTCAACTGAAATCGTTTCAGGCCAGACAATATATTTTGCTATGTTCAGTTTGGTTCTGATTAACACCCAAGTCATTCCTTTTTGCCTTAATTGCGGAATACTGGCATCAAGTTTATAAGCATGTAGCCCTGCAACTTCTTGAATAATCTGAAGGTAGTAGGTCAGTCGGGCGTAATAAAACGGATCTACCTGGAAACTGTATAGGGTAACGTCGGTCTTGTAAGTCGGCAAATTCATGTCTCGTCCTTTTCTCGATTCTTGTAAAAGCGCAATAAGGATCTCCCGTAAGCGCGTTCGTCGATAAACGCAAGGCTGCCTATGCGTTCACTCCACAGTTTTTTCTCTTCGGACGGATAGTGAATGATAAATAGACCGCCTTCCTTGACCACATGCTTTTCTGCAATCAGAGCCGCTAGCTCGGTTTTTCCTTTGAAAGGAAACGGAGGGTCGGCATACACGATATCATAATCTTGTTTTGCCTGGCGGATGAACGACTGCACGGATGTGACGAACAACGTTATCTGTGATTCTACGATAGAGATGTTTTGCATGATGACAGATCGTTTGCCCTTATCCATTTCAACGAGATGTACCGTAGAAGCTCCGCGTGAAGCGGCCTCGATTCCGACCGAACCGCTACCAGAAAAGAGATCTAAAAACGAACAGTCGCTCAAATCACCGAGGATGGCGAATAAAGAGGTTCTCATTCGATCCATTGCCGGTCTGATTTCGCCCGGGGGACATTTGATAGTTCTGCCGCAATACCGGCCGCCTGTAATCCTCATTGCATCCGATTCCTCATATGGCAAGACCATAAGACTTCAAGAAAAAAAATACAACTACTATGATGTTATAACTCCATCGATCGTTCTTCGAACGGAGGAGCATGCAGCAACACGTTTCTGATAGTAGCGTGTGATGCCGAAAGCAACGGAGTGTCTTTTTTTAAGACGGAATCGACCGCAGTCCTTACTTCGGTAATGAGGGGAAGATCGGTAGTCAGGCTTGCGAAACGGAGCTTCAGAAATCCAGATTGCCTTGTTCCTGCCACTTCGCCAGGACCTCGAATCAGCAAATCTTGTTCAGCGATGTAAAAACCGTCTGTCGAATCTTTCATCACCATGAGCCTTTGTCGGGCATCATCGCTTAAATCTGCTTCGTAGACTAAAAAACAGTAGGATTGGAGCGTACTTCGTCCGACTCGTCCACGCAGCTGGTGTAGAGCCGCCAGTCCGAAGCGTTCGGCATGCTCGATTACCATGCAGGTTGCATTCGGTATATCGATTCCGACTTCTACGACGCTTGTAGATACCAGATATGATATTTCTCCGCGATTGAAGCGCAACAAGATATCGACCTTTTCATTCTCTGGGAGACGGCTATGAATCAATGCAGCCGGGATTCCTGGGTACATTTCCTGCGATAGCTTTTTGAACATCGATTCAACATCCCGTAGATTTGAATTTCCGTCCGATTCGATACGTGGATAGACGAAGTATGCCTGATGGCCTCGCGAAAACTCGACTTTGATAGCTGCATACATCCTTTCTCTGCTTTGATTCGATACCAGATACGTAACAATCGCAATTCTTCCGACAGGCATCGTTCGAATCGTCGAGATATCGAGGTCTCCGAATACAGTCAGAGCGAGTGTTCTGGGAATCGGAGTTGCGCTCATCATCAGCACGTCCGGATACGATGCTTTGTCTAAAAGAGATAACCTCTGTACGACACCGAATCGCTGCTGCTCGTCTATGATGATATAGCGGAGGTTTGCAAACGTGACGTCTTCGGAAAATAGCGCATGTGTTCCGATAATTATGTCGATATCGTGGTGTTCTAGAGCTTTTAGCAAGTTTCTTCGTGCAATCCCTGTTACGCTTCCGGTTAAAAATGCGATGCGTACACCAAACGGTTCGAGCATTCCCGCTGCCTTCTCCGCATGTTGGCGTGCAAGCAGTTCGGTCGGAGCCATGAAGGCTACCTGGCCCTGCTCTTGGATAACCCGTAGTGCAGAAATCCATGCTACGAGTGTTTTTCCGGATCCGACATCTCCTTGAAGCAATCGATTCATCGGGGCTGCAAGAGCCATATCTCTACGAATCTCTTCTAATGCATGCATTTGGTCTTTGGTCAGAGAAAAGGGAAGAGAATGGATAAAACGATTTTCTAATACTGTAATTTCAGTATTCTTAAGGTTTTTATTGCCTGTCCTTGTACTATTCGTTTTTCTTCTTCCGATGAGTTGAAGATAGAATAATTCAGTAAAGGCAAGCGTTTTGAGAGCTGATTTCAATATCGTCTGGGACTCTGGCTCGTGAAGAATCCTGATTGCCGAATCGGTATCGAGCAATTGATGTTCTTTCATAATATATTCAGGTAGTTCGTTCTCAAGAACCCCGCACTGTCCGAGAATCCCGGCTATGTCGCGTCTTATGATTCTTTGAGTCAATATACCGGATAAAGGATATACCGGAATCATCTTGCCGAAATCATGCGGAAGCGACCCGTCTGGCAATACCGGTGTCATTTCGAATTGGGAGCTTTGCAACTCGTGAAAATGTCTCTGAAATTGCCCGTATAGATAAAACAGCGATCCGATGCGTAATACACGTTCTAAAAAATTTCTCCCGAAACAAAGCAGGGAGGCTCTTTGTGATCCCGATTCATCGGCATCGCGGACAATGACTTTTAACGTTCTTTTTTTTCCAGATCCAAAATAACTGTGCGATACTACCTGAACTATCGTATTCGCTTGTCCGCCATCGGGAATTTCACTAAGCGATGTGAATGAAGTACGGTCTTCATAAGATCGTGGAGCACAGAGCAAAAGATCGGCCCAAGTCTCGATTCCCAGGTTTTCGTATGCCTTCGCAACACCTTTTCCTACACCTTTGAGGGCTGTTACCGGTTGCTTAAGTTGCCGAATGAACATCGGTTCACCTCTAGAAGGGTAAATTGGCCAGAAGGTTGGTCGCTATTCCGATTATAATAGACAGGAGAATAAACAGTGCGATCATGATAAGCAGAGAAGCCAATACAAGATTACGGTTTGACGTTTCCTTACCTCTAAATACGTACCGCAACACCATATCGAGAATCTTGTTGAGCCATGTATCGAGTACTGCAATCAACTGTATCGAATGCTCGGTACGACGGAAACACAAGTAAAGCCGTATTGCAAGCATGATGCAGAGGATACCTACGACATAGGCTCCCGCCGACCACCACAGCGAACGCACGATTAAAGCTAGGGCATAACCGACTGACATATGGCCGGTATATGCATAGGTCTGCAGCAGGCGTTGTACGATATTCAGAGAAATCAGTGCGACTAGAGGGCTGAAATCAAGTCTGCCTATCGTAACCGGCACAAATCGCTTGAAGAAATGTAAATACGGATCGACGATTTTATAGATAAGTTCAACTACCGGACCCCTGCCTGATTGTACCTGGGGAAGTTGAATCCACGTAAGAAAAATCCTAATAATCACCAGTAGATAATAGATTGATAATAAAAATGCGAGTATCCGTGCAATTTCTTGCATTTGCAGCCTCCTAATCGAACCAAACAGAAGAGACTGCTTGGTTTTTCTGTAACGCTTGGATAAGTTGTTCGTCGTAGCAGACCGAAAATTCTCTTGCTGCTTTTATTAATGTCTCGGTTTTTTTGCTATTCGGCAAACCAGATTCTTGATGATCTTCGTTTATTTGCTCTTCTTCAATGATATGTAGCGATAGTGAGCAGGGACCTGAATAGGTAATGCATGTATCGAGTAATTCATGAAGTAACGACTTATTGCAAAACTCCTTGACGAGCGCGATATGTGCTTCACGGATCGCTTGTGGTTCCAATTCTTCCGGTTTGACAATTTTTTCTATGATAAACGAAAGCTTGTCCTGTCTGGACTCGAATTTCCCCTTAAAACCATATATATTGTCGCTTTTCACCGTTTCTTCGATATCTTTCCATACCTTTGGGAACGCAACCGAATCCACTGACCCGTTAAAATCGCTGAGTAAAAGAAACGCCATCTTGTCGCCGGCCCCCCCTTTTGTCGAAATCTCCCTAATGTTATCGACCATCGCAACCAGACTGACCGGACGGTCTTTCGGTAATCGTTCAGGATGCCCGAGGTCAACGGTCACACAACGCTTATGGATGTCGCGATAAAAATCCATCGGGTGTCCTGATACATAAAAGCCGAGCAATCCTCGTTCGATTTCAAGTTTTTCCATCAACGTCGAATCTTCAAGTACAACCATCTCGAACGAATCGATGCATGCCTCTTCATCGGCATCAAAGAGGGAGCCTTGGCCATATTGCTCGTTTTCATGGCGTTTTTGGACAAATTTAATAGCTTGTTCAAGGTTTTCGAGTAATGTCGGCCGATTTGTCCCCATTCCGTCGAAAGCACCCGCGTTAATCAGCGATTCAAGTAATTTGGAGTTGAGAACACGCGGTTCGCAACGGTACAAGAAATCAAGAAAATCGGTAAACGGTCCCCTTGCCTCACGTTCCTTTAGGATGCTTTCGACTGCTGCTTCACCGACATTTTTAATTCCCAGCAGACCATAGACTATTTTTCCGTCGACTACATTAAACTGCTTGTCTGAATGATTGATAGACGGGGGTAAGATCTTAATGCCCATCGACTTTGCTTCGTTAATGTACTGCGTAAGCTTATCTGGATCGTTGATTTCGTTTGTCAGGTTTGCGGCCATGAATTCGGCTGGATAATTGGCTTTGAGATAGGCGGTTCTATAGGCGACGACGCTATAGGCTGCCGCATGCGATTTGTTAAATCCATAACCGGCAAACGGAAGCAGCATATCGAATATTCCTTCTGCAATCTCTTTGGAATAACCTCGTTTTCTCGCACCTTCGATGAAAGAAGCTTTTTCCTTCTCCATCACTTCAACTTTCTTTTTACCCATCGCACGGCGTAATAGATCTGCATGACCAAGTGAGTAGCCTGCAATAATCTGCGCTACTTTCATTACCTGTTCTTGGTACACGATAACACCGTATGTGGTTTTAAGCGGTGGTTCGAGGTCTGGATGGAAATACTCGATCGGTTTGATTCCGTTTTTTGAATCGGTGAATTTTGGGATATAGGCCATAGGTCCGGGTCTGAAGAGCGCGTTTAACGCAACAAGGTCCTCAATCGAGCTTGGTTTCGCCTCTTTGAGAATCCTTTGCATCCCCGAACTTTCAAACTGAAAAATCCCCGCACTATCTCCTTTGCCGAGCATCTCAAACGTTTTTGTATCATGCTCGTCTACGTTTTCTATCGAAAAAGACGGGTCGCGTTTTTTAATTAAATCTTCGGTATGCTTGATGAGCGTAAGTGTTTTAAGTCCCAAAAAGTCCATTTTCACCAGACCGCAACCTTCAAGCAGTTCCATCGTATACTGGGTTGAAATCGCTTCGGTTTTGGGATCACGATAGAGCGGAACATAATCGGTAAGCTTTGTTTTTCCAATAACGACTCCGGCTGCATGGGTTGACGTATGCCTGTTGAGGCCTTCTAGACGTCTTGCCACATCGAATAACTCGGCATACACACCGCCTTGTTGTTCGAGTTCCTTCAGTTCGCTGGAGAATTCAAGCACGTTTTGCAAGGTAATTTTCCGGGCCTTTCCGGTGGTTTCATCAGGAGGAAGTTCATCGGGAATCAGATTGACTATCCTGGTAGCCTCGGCAAAGGGAATATCCAAAGTTCGAGCAACGTCTTTCAGGACTGCTTTGATTTTTAATGTCCCGAAGGTTGCAATCTGAGCAACTCTTTCCGTTCCATATTTTTCGGTTACGTAATCGATTACTTCCTGCCGTCGTTCAAAGCAAAAATCGATATCGAAATCGGGCATCGATATTCGTTCCGGATTTAAAAATCGTTCGAACAATAAATCATACTTAATGGGATCGATATCGGTAATCGTCATGGCATATGCCACGATAGAACCTGCCCCGGATCCGCGACCCGGACCGACGGGAATCCCATGCTGCTTTGCCCAATAGATAAAGTCCCAGACGATGAGGAAATATCCGGTAAAACCCATTCGGATTATGACATCGAGTTCGTAATCGAGCCGTTTCTGCAATTCTTCGGTAACGACGGCATAGCGCTTTGCCAGCCCTTCGTTTGCTATATGGCGCATATAATCTTCGGGGCTGTTAAATTCGCTTGGAATATCATAATCAGGCAACATCGGACCTGGCTGACTGATGGTGAGATTGCAGCGTTGTGCTATGGTGACACTATTTGAAATAGCTTCTGGAATCCAGGAAAAGAGTTCGGCCATTTCGTCCTGGCTCTTCAAATAGAATTCCTGAGTCTCGAATCGCATTCTGTTCGTATCGTTTTTCTTCCGGTTCGTTCCTATACACAGTGCGATATCCTGTGCATTTGCATCTGAAGCTTCTATATAATGAATATCATTGGTTGCGACTACCGGTATTCCTGTTTCGCGCGATATCTTTGCAAGATCCCGATTCACTTGTTTTTGAATAGGGATAAAGTGATCCTGAAGTTCAAGGTAATATCGGTTGTCGTCAAATATCGACGAGTACTCGATTGCCCTTTGTTTTGCCCTATCGTAATTTCCCTGTTCCAGCAGAGACGGTATTTCTCCTGCGAGACATGCGGATAAGCAGATCAATCCCGCGTTATGATCGCGCAACAGCTGGTCATCGATTCTAGGTTTGTAATAATACCCGTCCGTATAGGAAATGGAGTTGAGCAGCATGAGGTTGCGGTATCCTTCTTCATTCATCGCTAATAGGATGAGATGATAATACCTTGCGCTTGAGCTTGCCGTAATCCGATCGGTGTGCGATTCCGGGTTGACATAAAATTCGCAACCGATAATCGGATTGATTCCCGCTGATTTGCAATCCAGATAAAAACGTAAAGCACCAAACATGTTTCCGTGATCGGTGATTGCAAGATGTTTCATGCCAAATTCTTTGGCCTTTTCGATATAACGTAGTATTGGTGCGGCACCATCGAGTAGCGAATAATCTGTGTGGTTGTGCAGATGGACAAAATCGGGCATGTTGTCGACTCCTAGAATGAGGGTATTGTATCATAACCGCCTATGACGCAAAACCGTTCGATTGCATTGCTAACGTTCAATCAGGCTTTGAGTATTCAATTGATGAAGCGCAACTTCAAAAAATCGTTTGGCGCGCTCCTTTTGCAAAAGGCTTACCGTAACATGGCTATTATCTATTGCTTCGCCAAGCATTTTTGCAAGGCGTGCGATATGATTTGGAGAAAATGGCAGCATGGTTCCTCTTGCCAAAACCTCGATGTCCTGAAATTGATGAAAGCCTCCGGTCGGCATGGTAAAACAAAACCTAAAATTCGTTATGACTGACTGGTTGTACGAGCAGACTAATGCAAGATTCACTGATTCTTGCGGATTGTACATCGGATTTCCTGCAGAAAGAAAGATACTGAAGTCTTCACGATCGAATCCGATGCGAACCCGTGTTATCATCTCGTGTTTATCCAGAGTCAACGCTCCACTTCGGTCATAGAGCTTCCCGGTAGTTATCCACCGGCTATCCGATCTCGGGGCGTCGAGCTTCTTTATTTCGATTTCCGTACGAAGAACTGCAAGGGTTCCCGAGATAGCCAATCGCAGATCTCCAGTACACAAAGAGCCGCCTATCGTTGCTTGATTTCTGATAATTCTCGTACCCAAAGCCTGTAGTGTTTGCGTCAAAGGATCGGGAAGTACCTGCTTTCCAATTTGTAATAACTGACTAATCGTTACCATCGATCCGATTTCCAAATACCGATCTGTCCTGTTGATTCGCTTGAGATCGGGAATCTCGTTCAGCGAAATGATATCGTTGCTATCCTTGGTAGGATAGTAATCGTGGCGGCTCATGATATAGGTACCACCAGCCCAGTAGATGGCATTCGGAAAGCGCGACGTGGCTGATAGTAAGTCGGTCATCGATTTAGGAACATGGATGGCTGGAGATCTAATTCCTTCGTACACGTCTGCGCCTCCGATAATTTGCTGCCGAATTAAATATTTCGATAATCTCGTTAGCTTCCAAACACATGCAGCGGTTGAGGCCGAGTTCTTTGACAACCGCCTCATCATCAAGATTTGAATCGGTTGATTCTTTCTCTTCCGTCTTTCCGATTGTTCTTAGTAAAGATTCAAAAATCAGAGTTTTTGATGCATGGCAAAGCGGACACGGATGTGATTTGGCGTCTTCGTAGGCTCTTTCGATATCATGCCAAAACCGAGTTCTCCGATATCCTTCAAACGTAAGAACGTGCGCATTTCGTAGCCTAAATGCAGGAATCAGGCAAGAAAGTACCGCAGTATCGTTGAGCAATACCACGCAATTACCACAATTGCCATCGCTGCATTTTGCATTGAAATTCGATTGTTCTACATCTTCCATCAGAATTGAATTCAGCGGTTTATTGGAATTTACCGTGAGAAGAATCCGTTTCCCGTCGATGGTACATTCAATCTTCATTCACTTTTCCTCAACAAATCAATAATATCGTCACCCGTTACGGGAAGTGTGACAAGATCTTTATTCAACGCCTGGCTCAAAGCAGAATATAAGGCGGCCATAATCATTCCTTTCAATGCCTGATAGGCAGAGCTGGGGGAGACTGATTTACCCTGATCTTCGATGAAGATGTCGATTTCGGTTTCCGTTCCTTTTTCAAACGACAACAACGCTTTGTAATCTCGTATCGTACTGATAATCGTACGACGGCAGGCAATGGTCAAGGCTTCTTTGTCCTGTGCGCTTGCAAACGAAAGCCGGCACCACACGTGGCGAACCTCGACCTGAAGAGTGACGGCATTTACTTCTAGTTCTAAAACCAGAACTCCCCAATATCCGCTTGAGAATAACGGTATGCCTTTCGGTGCGACTTGGCGAACAGAAATCTGTTCGCGTATCGGCAGAGGATCCTTGAACCTGCGCTTCTTGATGGCATTACAGCATGCGAGAATCATAGTTCCCGTTCGTGTGATATCCTCAAGCAGTACCGTCGGGCCCGAATCGATTAATGCCGAAGTATCTCCGTCTACAAGCGTGATCGAATCTGCTCCTACTCCCATCTCTCGAATGACTAGTTTCTTCCAAAGTTCCAATACTTCCTCGGTCGGACTATGGCTGCTGTTGATGATTACACGGTCGTTAGCTTCTAGCGTAAGCGAGATGGAAAATTTATCTAATAAGGGAAATTCAGTGCTAAATCCGCTCATACCGGCAGCACAGGAGAGTGCGATACCTCTCGAATAGTTTAAAAATATCGAAAGGGGTTTCTTTCCCTTGCGCTGTAAATCGTAGACTGCGTTATGTCTGGCAAAATCGCTTTGCGAACAGACCTGTTCGATTAAATCCTTGAGCTTCGATATCGGTAACGTGGCAATCGTCTGCTCTTTGAATTGGTTGTCGGTATAATACTTCAGCCGCCAGATAGCGGGATTTAATTTAGCATCTTCGGCTAAAGCAGAAACATGCGCTTCAGTTGAAAATATCGCTGCCGTATAGCCGAGATCCCCGCAGAACGCCGCAGGTTCTTGTTCCGAAACGGCAGCTTCCAGTTTAATCGATAGTGCTTGAAGCGGATAATTGGGAATTAGTCCTGCACACATCTGATTAAAGAGTTCTTTTGAGAATAACGGAACAGCACCCTGGTCTACCATTACCGATATGTCTTCTGCAATCGGGTGTTTTTCAGCGTCTAGAAACGTTTTGCGCTTAATAGTGTAGGCGGGTTTCCAACTTTGGCGTCGATAATTCAATTGAACCGGGCGTTTTGCCTTTACGGCCGCCAGTGCTGCAATTGCGGCAAATAGCGATGAATTGACCATATATTCATCACGTGTCGTGAAATATGGCTGAGGAATGACGATCACATCTTCGATAGGTTTTCCACACACGTTTGCAACAACCTGGCGTACATGAAACGGCCACTGTGTTGCAATTTCGACTTTGAGTTGTCGATCGGTGAGAAAACAACGGGCGTAATCCATTTTGCTTGGAGTAAAGCTTTTGCGTCTGTCGTGATACGTACCTTCAACAAAAGATGCCGACTGGGATATGGTAGTGTCAATATTCCCCCAGCTCATCGAAAAGGACTTATTACGTTCAGCCAGCCGCTTGAGTAGCAGATTCTTATCTGACCCCGGAAGCTGGTATTCGACTTCGATATCTCTGGCCTTTACTTCGACACTTTCAGAATCTGGCCCGAACAGCGCCATCATGGGCTGGCCGAGATATTCGATAGTAGTAGAGGCAAATACTCTAATCGTATCTTCTAGGATATCGATAGTCTGGCTGCCCGGAATATCTTTTGCTGTAATCGTCAGGAACCTGCTGTCGAGCTCGGGAATCGTGGTTTTTAATATAAAACCAGCGTCGATCGTAGACGATACGACAATCCCGTGCAACATTCCAGGTTTCAGCCCCGATGAACGTAGTATTTTATCAGCCATTGCCTCTCAACCTCTTCACACTCAAAAATACCATTTTGGTCTGCATGCCGCAATGGCAAAACCAGCCAAAGACTGTATACTATAGTAAATCTGAACAAGGCGGAGGAATAGTCTGTATGGACGAGCGGGAAGTACGACGAGAGATGGATCGTTTGGTAGAAACGCTACATGCATGGCAGCAAGCATATTATATAGAGGCTCGTCCGCGCGTAAGCGATATCGAGTATGACCGAGCTTTCGATGCTTTGGTTGATTTAGAGCGAAGATATCCTAATCTAAAGCGCTTTGACTCCCCTACGCAACGGGTAGGCAGTGATCTTAACAGCGAGTTTCCCGAAGTGAGACACAGCATTGCCGTGCTCAGTCTCGATAAGGCATACTCGGCCGACGCAATTCGGCAATGGATTGCCAAATGCGAGGAGCGCGGAGAATCGGATCTGTCATTCGTGATCGAGGAAAAAATCGACGGTGTTTCGATGGTGTTGTATTACGAAAAAGGAGTCCTGATTCGTGCCGTAACCAGAGGAAACGGTTTTGTAGGAAACGACGTGACTGCAAACATCAGGACAATTGGTTCAGTTCCCCTGCGCCTTTCGGAACCGATCGATATCGCCGTCCGCGGGGAAGTGTACCTTGAACGCTCTGATTTCGAGCGATTGAACAATACGATGGAGATCCCCTATGCAAATCCGAGAAATCTAGCTGCGGGTACCATTCGGAGGAACAAAAGCAGCGAAGTGGCAAAAATCCCCCTGAATATGTTTGTGTATGAGGGATTCTGGGATAATCTCGGTCAATCATACGAAGGCCACGTCGGAATGTTGGGTTATCTGTCCCATCTGGGATTTCGCATCAATCCTACGATGGGGGTCTTTGCAGAGACACGAGCCGTAGCCGATCTTAGAGTACGGAATTCCCATTTAGACAACATTGAAATTGGTTCTTTCGAAGAAATCGATCAATATATCGATTCTGCTACCCGCCGGCGATCTTCGTTAGCCTACGATATCGATGGACTTGTTGTCAAAGTCAATGAACTGACTATCCGCGAAGAACTCGGTTATACAGGGCATCATCCCAGATGGGCTATTGCCTATAAGTTCGAAGCTCCACAGGCTCTTACGGTTGTCAAGGAAATCGATGTACAGGTTGGACGTACCGGTAGGTTGACCCCAGTAGCCCGTGTCGAAAGTGTTCAAATCGGAGGTTCGATAGTCTCAAACATTACCTTACACAACCAAGAGTATGTAAACATGCTTGAACTGGCTATCGGCGATACGGTTGCCATCTCTAAACGGGGAGATGTTATTCCTGCAATCGAACGAGTGGTCGAAAAAAATACCGACGGGAATTCCGTATGGAATATGGCTGATCGATGTCCTATATGCGATAACGAGGTTGTAAAAAAAGGAGCACATAGCTTTTGCCCGAACAATGATTGTCCACAACAAGTTCTAGGTAGAATCAACTTTTTTGTCGGTAGAAATCAGATGGACATAGAAGGATTGGGCCCCGAAACGATTGCGGCAATCGTCGCTAAAGGATGGGTCGCAGACATATACGATCTGTACCGATTTGATATCGACCGTCTGGTTGGCGAACCTGGTTTCGGCGAAAAAAAGGTCGCGGCGATTAAGAAAGGTCTCGAGCTCAGCAAGTGCAAACCGTACCGAAATGTCCTAGTTTCATTGGGAATTCCCGAATTCGGCAAAAAAGCGGTCGAATTATTGATGAACGACGGTATTCGATCGATTGACGAGTTACTGGCGATTGTTGATGCAAGCGACAAAGAGCGTCTTGCAGGCATCAAGGGATTTGGAGACAAGACTATCGCTGCGTTATTCGAGTATCTGTCTGATGCAAAAATGCGTAACAGAATTACGTTATTACGTGAATCGGGGCTGCAGTTTTCCGAAGAAGTATCGATGACACCTTCGGAGATAGAAGCAATATTTACCGGTCAGATTTGGTGCGTGACAGGCAGTTTCGAGCATTTTGCACCACGATCGCTGGCATTGGCAGAAATCGAAGCACGGGGTGGAAGGACCACCGGATCCGTAACGGGCAAGACAACGCATCTGCTTGCCGGGAGCAATGCCGGATCCAAGCTCGATCAAGCGTTGAGGTTCGGCACCAAAATCGTCGACGAACAAGAGTTTTTGCGGTTATTAGGAAGGGTAAAGTAATGATGCAAGAAAATACCGAGCAGATCAGGTTGCGAGAAGTCTTATGCAGTACCCCTTTGTGGGGCGTATTGTCCGCATACGGTCAACGATGTTATTTCCCCAACGGAATCGTAGAACAAAGCAATCAGGCAGCGCAAGAAGCCGGGGAGGCAAATGCGACAGCAGGTGTTGCGTTAAAACAAGCACGACACATGACCTTGTCGTATCTGCAAGATGCAGTGGGAATCGACACTGACAAGTTAGTCGCCTATGCTCCGACCGCAGGAGATCCCATGTTGAGACAAGCTTGGAAACGCTTGTTGATCAAACATAATCCTTCGATTCAAGACAAGAATTTTTCACTACCGGTAGTCACTTCAGGGCTGACTCACGCATTATCGCTGGCTGCCGATTTGTTTATCGATGTTGACGATACGCTGATATTGTACGAACCATGCTGGGATAATTACCGGCTCATGTTCGAACAGCGGTATCGGGCAGCCGTTCGCGGTCTGCCGTTATTCCGAAACGATGCTTTGAATATAGAAGGACTTGCAAGCGAACTAGCTGCATGTGATAGGCAAAAGATTGTAGTTCTATTGAATTTCCCGCATAATCCGACCGGTTATACTCCGGAACTTGAAGAGCAGCATGCGCTCGTGCAGACTCTCGTGACATGTGCGAAGCAAGGAAGGCATATCGTTGTTCTGATAGATGATGCCTATTTTGGACTTTTCCATAACGCTTCGGCTGCCAGAGAATCGATATTTGCAATGCTCTGCGATGCACACGAGCACATCATTGCGTTGAAATGTGATGCAGCGACCAAAGAATCGCTGGTCTGGGGTTTCAGAATCGGCTTTATTACCTACGGATATCGAGGGATTACTCAAGAAGCAACAGCTGCAATGGAACAGAAGTTAAAGGGAGCTGTGAGATCGAGTATTTCCAGCTGCTCGAGAATCGGACAAACATTGCTTTTACAGGCACTCGGCGACGAACGGTATGAAGATGATGTTCGATTAGTACATCAGGAAATGGCGCTCCGTTACGAGTTGATGCAATCGGCACTTCAATCTCATATTCACCAATGGGATTTGCTTCGCCCGTTACCGAGCAACTCGGGTTATTTTGTCACTTTGCAATGTACATACGATACGGAGCAGCTGCGCTTGCATTTGCTTAAGAAGCATGCTATAGGAACCGTGTCGCTGTATCCATGCTATCTGCGAATCGCCTACTCAGGTCTTGATCGGCAAAAAATCGATGCATTCGTGGATACTGTATATCAGGGGGCGTGCGAGTTGTGGAGATAAAGACCAAGCTGTATCTAGTCGATTCTGATGGCGAAAAGTTCATGGGTATCGGCGTACTGTGGCTGTTGAAGGGTATCGAGGAACAGGGTTCTTTGAGAGCGGCTGCTATGAAATTACAAATTTCTTATTCCAAAGCATATAAAATGGTTGGGAATCTGGAAAAGTATCTCGGGATGGCTGTAGTCGAGCGGCATAAGGGTGGCTCGTCTCACGAAGGTGCCAGTCTTACAGAATTCGGGGTACGTTTTATGAATTTATATGACGAGTTTCAACAAACTGCAAAGGCGAAGCTACTGGAACCCTTCGCTCAATTTTCTGCCCAACTTGATCAATTATTGAACGAATGCCATAAGGAGCCAAAGCTATGGAAAAATCAGAGCATGTAAAAAAGTATGATTTTACAATTACAAATCTTGGAGAAGCGAAAATAAATTCGCCAATAGTCATGTCCAGTACGGCAGACGACGGGCTGGCCGACTATGTCGACGACCATCAGCGGGTCTATTATGGAATCGATGCGTTCATCAACGAGAACGGGGAAGAAGTTCCGCAATTTCACGACACGGTTGAAGTTGCCGGGCCCCGGGAAAAAATCTATTTCAACCCGGCTCACGTTCATGCTGCCATTGCTACGTGCGGAGGCATTTGCCCCGGTCTCAACAACGTAATCAGAGCGGTGGTGCGCTGTTTTTGGTATCGCTATAATGTTCGCCGAATTTCGGGTATTCGTTTCGGATATCGCGGGCTTTTAGAAAATTCACCATATCCGCTTCTCACGCTAAATCCGGATATTGTCGACGAAATCCAAGAAAAAGGTGGAACGATTCTCGGTAGTTCGCGTGGAGGCGGAGATCGGGTAGAAGAGATTGTAGATTCGCTCGAACGACTAAACATCAACATCCTGATTACCGTCGGAGGAGACGGAACACTACGCGGAGCTTGGGAAATCGGAGAAGAGATACGCAAGCGAAGGCTTAAGATTGCCGTGATTGGAGTTCCAAAAACCATTGATAATGATCTTTCATTCATTCAAGTTTCGTTCGGATTCGATACAGCGGTATCTGCAGCGGTTCAGTCGGTAAGGGGAGCTCATACCGAAGCCAAAGGTTCAATTAACGGTATCGGCTTGGTAAAGGTCATGGGGCGTGAATCTGGATTCATCGCAGCACATACTGCGCTTGCTCAAAGCGATGTCAATTTTTGCCTGATTCCCGAAAGTCCGTTTGACCTCGAAGGACCAAACGGATTATTGGGGCATCTGAAAAAACGAATTCTCGATCGTGGACATGCAGTAATTTTAGTTGCGGAAGGTGCCGGACAAGCGCTTGTTCCCAAACTTGGGGAAAAAGATGCTTCCGGGAATGTGAAATTCTACGATATCGGAATATTCCTGAAAGATGAGATCAAACGGTTCTTTAAGAAAGAAGGTATCGAGATGAATATCAAATATATCGATCCTTCGTACATCATCCGCAGTGCTCCGGCTAACCCAAACGACTCGATTTACTGTTCGCGTCTCGGTGCGCATGCGGTTCATGCAGCCATGTGCGGTAAAACGCAGGCGTTGGTTTCTTTGGTGAACAATCGCTTCGTTCACATACCGATAAAGGTCGCGGTTGCCGAAAGAAATCATGTCGATACGGAAGGCAACCTGTGGAGAGATGTGTTGGAAAATACAAGGCAGCCTGCATCGATGAAAAATTGAGATATTGTTCCAAAAATACAAGAAACTCATAAATTTGCCGGTAGACGTCTTGATTATTTTTTATTTTGTATATATGTTTCGTTCCGAAAGGAAAAGAAGCGGTTGTCACTTCCGAGTGCTAGAGCACCGTTTACTTGCTTTTCATAACCTCCTTTTTGTTCCCTCTGGGTTTAACCTCCTTTTCCCCAGAGGGTTTTTTTATGGCAACGCATAGGACTGTCGTATGTCGAACATAACTGCTTATGAATAGTCAAATCCAGTATGACAATTGAGGATGTTTATATGAGCAATCTGTGCCTATTTCAACCGGCTGAACAGCTCAATGTACGCTTTTAGAACCTCGTCGGAATTACCGCCAGAGAGAATCTTGCCGGCCAGAGTTTTTCCTAGTTGGACTCCTTCCTGGTCGAACGAGTTAACGTTCCAGATAAAACCCTGGAACATTACTTTGTTTTCGAAATGTGCCAATAGGGCTCCAAGTGTCTCAGGGGTAAGCCGTTTTGCGTATAGCAGGCTAGAGTAACGATTGCCTGGGAATTGTTTGTTCGGATTATCATCTATTTTTCCACAGGCAAACGCGACGATTTGTGCAATCAGATTCGCGATAAGCTTTTCTTGACTGGTAGAACCGTCGGTTACTACATCGTTTTGCCTCTGAGAGTCGAGAAATCCGATAAATTGAATCGGAATCGTATCTGTCCCCTGATGCAGATGTTGATAAAACGAGTGCTGACCGTTGGTTCCCGGTTCGCCGAAGATTACCGGACCCGTAGGATAGTTTAGCAATTTCCCGTCACGATTAACCCGTTTTCCGTTGCTTTCCATGTCGAGTTGCTGTAAGTGGGCGGGAAATCTCGACAATGCCTGGGCGTAGGGAAGAACCGCTGTGCACGGTAGCTGCAATACATTACGTAGATAGACTCCGATGAGCGCATCGAGCAATGCGGCATTTTTACAAATATCTTTTTCTAATGCATTTACATCGGCTTCATGAGCACCCGAGAGCAATCGCTTAAAAGTATCGAATCCAAATGCAAGTGATAAAACCACGGCTCCGACGGCACTGGTAGATGAATAGCGGCCACCGATATAATCGTCAATGTAAAATGAATCTAAAACGGCATTTGATTTTGCCAGCGGACTGGTTTTGCTAGTTACTGCGATAACGTGCGATGCAGGATTGAAGCCATCGATATTCTGTGCACGCATCGCTTTCAGTACAAATTTTTGGTTCGTAAGCGTTTCTTGGGTAGTACCGCTTTTTGAGACTAAAATAAATAAGGTCGTTTCAAAATCAAGGCCGGTCAGTATATCGGTAGGATCGTCAGGATCTACGTTAGAAATGAAACGGGCTTCGAGTATGTCAATGTTTTTGTGAACGCACCATCCTTTCAATGCTTGATAGAGCGCACGCGGACCAAGGTCGCTACCTCCGATTCCGATTTGAACGACTGTTTTTATCTGCTTTCCGGTCGAACCGGTTATGTTTCCGTCACGAACTGCTTTCGAGAAAGCTTCGATCCGATGCAGTTGCTCTTGATAAAATGCCAACTTGTCTTCTCCGTCGGCGATGACAGTCTGGTTGCCTAAAAGAAGATTTCCTCGGGTAAGATGGTGTAGAACCATACGGCGCTCACCTGTATTCATGATAGCTCCGGATACGAGCGCCTGATATTTGTCCACGAGCTGTTGCTCTTCGGCTAGTTGTGCCAGCAACTCGAGATGTTCGCTTCCGATTGGCATCGTAGCCCAGTTGTAGAAGAGCCTGCCTCCTGCCGGTATCGAAGCATCGATGATTCTCTGCGATGTAAGACCGGTTTTTAAATCAAAAGGCTTCAAGCTCTTGAGTGTTTTATAGACCGTCGTTTCGACAAGATTCTTAAAATCCATGTTGTCGGCTCCTTCTTTAAGGTTTTGGTCAGAATATACGACAGCGTACCGCAATTGGCGGCATCTAGTGAAGAGGTAGCGTAGCCCTTATTCGTTTATACTACTGTGTTTCTATCTCGGGAATCCGGACTTTAAAGCTTTCGAGCAGATCTTCTTTGGTCATGCCTTCTCTAAGAATTACGAAAATTGTATCATCCCCCGCTAGTGTTCCCAAGATCTCTGGCAGAGCGAGAACGTCGAGAGCCAATGCTACACTGTTGGCATGTCCCGATCTAGTTTTGATGACGCCGAAATTCCCGCTGAATTCGATCGAGACAACCCCGCGGCGAACGTCCTGGATATAGCTTTTTTCTGATTCGGAGATGAGGTCGTTTTCTGGAAGAGAATAATAATACCCTGACCAGCCGTCTGAAATTTTCCCAACCTTGAGCATCTTCAGATCCCTTGACAAGGTCGCCTGCGTAACGGTGAAACCTTCTTTGGCCAGCAGCTCAAGCAATGTGTCCTGATTGTCGATCCGATTGTTCTTAATCAGCTCCTTGACCACCGAGAGCCGAGTGTGGCGTTCTTTCATGGCTATTCTCCAAAAGCGAATAAATATTCTCTCAACACGCATGAATATACATTATTTTGCATGAATATACAAGCAAGAAATGCTTTGCACACGATTTACCGTATAAAACCAATAAAGGGATGTTTGAACGGTATGTGTCGTATCAATATGGACTGACCGTTCAGTTGAGTATATAGTAGGCATGTACACACTTCATCGAATCGGAGGTCCGCATGGCAATCTATATCATTATCGCGATTGTCGTATTATTAGCATTGTATGGAATCGGCGTATACAACAAGCTCGTTCGCTTACGAAACCAGAGCGAAGAATCGGCAGCCGCCATCGATGCCCATCTCAAACAGCGTTATGATCTGATACCTAATTTGGTAGAGACGATCAAAGGTTATGCTTCTCATGAGAAAGAGACGCTGACTGCGGTCATTGAAGCACGCAACAAGGCAATGTCTGCAACGACGCTCACTGAGAAGAACGATGCAAATAATGCATTCAGTTCAACGCTCAAGACGTTGTTCGCCTTAAGCGAAAGTTATCCGGAATTGAAAGCAAATCAAGGATTTCTCGATCTGCAGGCGCAATTGCAGAAAATCGAAGAATCATTGCTCAGTGCCCGTAAATATTATAATGCGGTCATCAACGACATCAATACCATGATCCAGACCTTCCCCAGCTCGGTTGTAGCTTCGATTTTCAGTTTTAAGAAGCTCCCGTACTTGTCGATCGAAGAAGAAGCGAAAGCTCAGGTCAAGGTTAAGTTCTAATCACTATGAAACGGGTAGTGCTTGCTGTCGTCTTTGGACTATTTCTATCTCTATCCATCGTATCTGCAGCCGATTTCGGCTATACGATTACATCGTTTTCAACCGATATGACAATTACCCCGGACGGAAGGTACGAGATAGAAGAAGATATTCAAATGTTTTTTTCAAAACCTTTGCACGGATTTTATCGGGACATTCCGACACGGTACGATTTTGAAGATCCCCAGAAACCCGATATTCGGGCAAGAGTATCGAAAATCAGAGCGAATGAAGAATTGTCTATCAATTCAAACAGCGACTATCTGTCGATTAGAATCGGAGATCCCGACAGGACTGTTACAGGCTTGAGAGAATATCGGTTGTCGTACCATTACAATATCGGCAACGACCTGAACGAAACATATGATGAATTCTACTTCAATCTAGTCGGAGAATACTGGCAAGTCCCCCTTGAGAATGTGACGTTTTCGATAACATTTCCAAAACCGGTGGAGGCTTCTGCCGTATGGTTTACAAAAGGATTGTATGGTTCGACAAGCTCGCAAGGAGTGCGATGGAATTTATCTGGCGACGGCTTAAGACTGACAGGCTCTGTCGATCAATTGTACCCGGGCGAAGCTTTGACAGTCCGTGTTCAAATGCCCGATGGATATTTTGACCGTCAGGCCGACTATCAGGCTGTCGTCGCGAAATTCAACCTGTGGGTATATCTTCTGGCTGTAGCTTTGGCCGTATTGCTCTGGATTACGTTCGGAAGGGACGAAGATTTAATTATCGTCCCCCAGTTTTCTCCCCCGACCGGAATGTCTCCGATGGATATCGGGTATCTCATCGACGAGAGCCTCGATCCCCGCGATATCACCTCGATGATTTTCTACTGGGCCGATAAAGGATGTTTGAGCATAGTTGAGGATGACGGGAAATTTAGCTTTATCAAAGGCAAGGATCCAGTCGAGGCTTCGTTGCACGAACAGCATCTTTTCAACGCGTTTTTTAAGGAAGCAAAAAACGGCGTTTTGAAGATGAGCGACCTTCAGGGGAAATTCTTCCAGGAATACCAGAAAATGGTCTCGATGGTGGCTAAACACTACCGCGGGAAGCGAGCTTTAAGCAATCCGGTCTCGAGGAATATGGCAATAATCAGCATGTTGGCAGTACTTGTTCCTGCCATCGGGTTTGCTTTAGCCCTTACCTTGAATTTCGTGAATGTCATTACCGTGGTAGCCTTACTTGCAATAATCGGTTTTGCTGCGGTATTCGCGGTTCTCGTCCATCTCATGATGCGCAAATGGCACATCCGAAACGGTGCTGGAAAAATATTCTGGGTGCTTTGGCTTATTCTTGCCGCATTCGTATCAACACTTTTCCTTTCGATTTTCGGACTTGTGTCTTATAACGATTTTTCGTTTTCGTTAGTCGAAGCGGCAAAAGCGACAGCAGCAACAGCGGTCATCGTATTTCTTGCCGTCAATACCCGAAAGCGCAGCGCGTTCGGAAAGCAGTCGATTGAAGCGGTTCTCGGGTATCGGGATTTTATCGATAAAGTCGAAATCGAAAAGCTGAAGAGAATGATCGACGAAGATCCTGAATATTATTACCACGTACTAGCATTCGCAATCGTACTAGGGCTCGAAAAAAAATGGGCTAAAAAATTCGACAGCATCACCATGGAACCTCCGCAATGGTACATGGGTCGGTACGATATGTGGAATGTCGTGGTCTTGTCCTCAATGCTTTCTCGATGTAATGCTGCATTGATTTCTTCCATGACCACCGTGCCGAAATCGAGTCCCGGGATGCGTTTCGGCGGATCTTCTTTTGGTGGTGGCGGGTTCTCCGGAGGAGGGTTCGGCGGTGGCGGTGGCGGAGCATGGTGATACCGAAATACCTATGATTTCCCGCTTCCTCAAGCAGGAGGCGGTACTGGTTGTTTCTTGGATTCTCGCGATTATCTCGATGTTTTTTATTCCTCCCTCGCTTGATTATGTCCATTATGTGGACATAAAGGTCTTGGGATGCCTACTTGCATTGATGATCGTAGTAGCCGTGTTCAGAAAGATTGCCTTGTTCGATCGTCTTGCCTACACCTTATTGCGTAAGGTCCGTACAAACAGACAGGTATCGGCGACTTTAATCGGCGTGACATTTTTTAGCTCGATGCTGATTACGAATGATGTCGCACTCATCACTTTTGTGCCGTTTACCATGGTTGTGTTCTCAATGGTTGAAGATGAGAAACCCATTCTGCCAACGGTAATATTACAGACCATTGCAGCTAACGTCGGCAGTTCTCTGACGCCGATGGGCAATCCCCAGAATCTCTATATGTACTCGTTTTACGGTATGTCGCAGCAGACCTTCTTCTCTACCATGCTTCCGATGGTAGGTGCGGGCGCAGTGTTGCTCGGTGTTTGTCTTTTAGCAGTCCCCAAAGGGACAGGTCGATTCTCGCTATCACTTCAAGAACCGCAAAACAGTGATGTAAAGACTATCGTTTATTATTGTGTGCTGTTTGTACTCGCCATAGCCGGGGTGTTTAATATTGTTCCCTGGTATGTTGCTGTTGGACTGGTGGTCGTCGGTTCCCGAAAGGATGTATTGAAGGAAATAGATTATTCTCTCTTGCTTACCTTTGTAGGATTTTTCATCTTCATCGGCAATCTTGGTGCCATCGAGTCTGTAAAGCTCTTTTTGGAACGGATACTTGCCACACGTGTGTTTCTTGTTTCATTAGGTGCAAGCCAGCTCATCAGCAACGTACCTGCGACTCTATTGCTGTCGCATTTCACAGATGAATCGGTCCAGCTACTGCTCGGGGTCAATGCCGGTGGATGCGGTACGCTGATCGCATCGTTGGCTTCTGTTATATCGTTTAAGATTTTTACGAAAAAGTACAGTGATGCTTCTGGAAAGTATCTATTGGTTTTTACCGTGCTCAACGGACTATTCGTCGCCCTCTTTATCATCGTATGGGCGATATTCTTTATTTAGTAATCGCTAAAGGCTGTTAGAATAATAAATGGAACCGGCTATTCGGCCGGCTCCATTTGGATTACGTGATTGGTTCGAGCTTAGTCGCGGTAAGATCTGGTCGGCCGCGGTTTTGCAATTGCTTCGTTTACGCGGAGATTGCGGCCTCCGACTTCTTTGCCGTCCAGCTGGGAGATCGCGGCTTCAGCAGCTGCATCCTCTTCCATCTCGACGAAACCGAATCCTTTGGGTCGGCGGGTTTCCCTGTCGATGATGATGTTCGCACTCAATACGGTTCCGTACTGTGAGAACAAGTCCCGAAGTTCTTCTTCGGTAGTGGCATAACTCATGTTGCCGACATAGATTTTTTTTGCCATAATTCAGCATCCTTTACAGGCCTTTTGCCTGTTTATTAAAATTGCTTCATTTGGCGGCATGCTTGAGTCGATTTAATCGGTCTACGGGAATGTAAAAGGACACGGCACGAAACTTAGGATTAAAAGAATCAGCTGCAACTCAAAAACGAAAGCACAATCAACATATCATGCGGCCGGTCAGCTGTCAATATCCTATGACATACTGGCGAATTGTGTCGAGATAAAGTCAAGATACGCGTGCGTTCGATGTTTGTCCTTCTCGCCAGTCTGCTTGGGAATCTTGCATTTGCCGTATGTTTCTTCTATAGTCGAGGAATGAACGCAATAGGCTTGATCGTATCATTTGCCGGAATCGGCGTTATCCTCGTCATCGGTATTCTCATGGCTGCCAGGTGGCACGTCAAGTCGGAATATGTACGTAAGTTTATCCATATTGGTGTTTCAAACTGGTGGTTTTTCCTATTGTTCATGTTCGATGATATACGTTATGCAATCGTGGGACCGATCGTGTTCATCATCGCTAATGCCGCAGCAGTATTTTCAGGTGCTGCCGGTATTTTGGGTGTGTCCGATAAAAGACGGAACCTGGGGCTTATCTACTTCCCCATATCACTGCTTCTACTGATTCTTGGTTTTTATCTCGATGTTGTCCCCGTATGGGCAGCAGGAATCGGGGCCGTCACGATGGGTTATGCTGACGGACTGGCTGCATTGGCGGGTATTCGCTGGGGGAAAACAATAACGCTGAAAAACGGTTCTAAAAAATCGATAGTCGGTTCGCTTGTCATGTGTTTCGTAACACTGATCATCGTCGTTGCATTTAATATCGGATATTCTATCGACACTACATGGACTTTTTTGTGGTGGATGAAAGCAGTCCTGGTTGCTGTAGCGGCAATGATCATGGAAGCATTCACTCCATGGGGCCTTGACAACATATCGGTACCGTTGCTTACTGCCGTACTTGCGGCATTGGTGTTGTAAGATGGAAGTACAGCTGCTGAGCATTCTACTTGGATTAGCGCTAAATCTCTTGTTAGCTTTCGTAGCGTGGCGCATGAAATGGTTGACTCTTAGCGGTTCTGTTGCAGCGTTTGTCGTTGGGTTTTCAGTATTCTGGTGTACGCGGTTTGACGGTTGGCTGTTGCTGATGCTCTTTTTTATCACTGCAAACATACTTGGGAAAATTTCACGCATGATTACGGCAAGCGTTGATCTGAGCATGCAGAAAAAAGGTAGTCAGCGTGACTGGATTCAGGTTCTTGCGAATGGAGCGCTTGCAGCATTGTCTGCGATGCTGTTCGGGATAGCCAAATCGGATATTGCTTTGGTCATGTTCGGTAGTGCGGTGGCTGCTGCAACAGCAGATACATGGTCTGGCGAAGCAGGCATTCTCAGCCGAAAATCTCCGGTTTCGATTGTCACTGGGAAGCCGGTACCGAAAGGACAGTCGGGCGGAATCACTTTTTTGGGAACTTTCAGTGGTTTGCTGGGAGCGCTTATCATTTCGATAGCCTGGTATGGTGCATTTGCCGATTATTCCAATCGTAAATGGTTATATTATGCGTCTATCATTACCGTTTCCGGTTTTATCGGAACCGTGGTCGACAGCCTGCTTGGTGCTACCTTACAAGGACATTATTGGGATCCTGAGGAAAAAAGGATTACCGAGCGCGAGTATAAAAACGGAGTACGTTTACAACAGTGCCGGGGCATTCGTTGGATAGACAATGATGCCGTTAATTTTTTAAGCGGCGTATTCGCCGTACTTGCCGGTTGCGTATTGTCGATAATCGTTGATTAGATCTTTTTGGGTGATAATCGTCTGAGAGTAGGAGAAGGTAGAACATGAAAAAATTTTTGCTCATCCCCGATTCGTTTAAAGGAACCATGAGTTCAACACAAATTTGTGAAATCATGAAGCGTGTAATCGTTGTCCACTATCCTGATGCGCAAGTCGTCTCCATTCCCGTTGCCGATGGTGGAGAAGGAAGCGTTGATTCATTTCTTACCGCGATGGGTGGTAAAAAGGTTTTTGTAGAAGTTACCGGACCCTATTTCGAGAAAATGGAAGCGTTTTACGGAATTGTCGACGATTCGGTCGGAATCATAGAGATGGCTGCCTGTGCAGGATTGCCTTTGGTTGGAGACGACAAACATCCCGATAAAACGACGACGTACGGTGTAGGCGAGCTCATTGCCCATGCAATAGAAAACGGCTGTAAGAAAATCATCGTCGGTTTGGGCGGATCGGCTACAAACGACGGAGGAACGGGGGCCGCAGCAGCGTTGGGCGTACGCTTCTACGATAAGAATGGAAATCATTTTGTCCCCACCGGAGGGACTCTAGCCAATATAGAACGTATCGATATGAGCGGTAGGCTGCCAGCTCTCGAACATATCGAGTTGCTTACGATGTGCGATATAGACAATCCGTTGTACGGCTTACAGGGGGCAGCCTACGTCTTTTCCCCTCAAAAGGGAGCCGACGACGAAATGGTTGCATTTCTCGACAGCCAGCTGATTGCGTTAAGCAACGCCGTTAAAACTCACCTCGGGACCGATGTCTCGAATCTCCCGGGAGCCGGTGCGGCGGGTGGCATGGGCGCCGGCATGGTGGCATTTCTCGGATCAAAGCTGAATATGGGGATTGAAGTCGTGCTCGATACGGTCGGATTCGATAATCTGCTTAAAGATGCCGATATGGTTTTTACGGGCGAAGGGAAAATCGACACCCAGAGTCTGCGTGGAAAGGTTGTCATCGGAATAGCGCGAAGGACGAAAAAAGCGAGCGTTCCGCTTGTGGCGGTCGTAGGCGATATCGGAGATCATGTACAAGGGGCTTTCGATGAAGGCGTCTCGGCAATTTTTAGTATCAATCGAGTTGCTAAGGATTTTAAACAGATTATCGGAAGAGCTCCCAGCGATATGGAGCTGACCATGGACAATCTTATGCGTTTTTTAAAGCGTCTTTCTTGGTAAATACTTCTTTACCGTGAAGAATTGCATGATGCGGGCATGCATCGATACACGCCTGTCATCGAACGCAATCGACACTATTAGGATTTTTATACACCGGGATATCCAGCTTGCACACTTTCCTGCATATATTGCATTTCGTGCAGGCTGCGGTATCGATTTTAAAGCGGTACAGTGCAATTGGATTAAACCATCCGTAGACTGCTCCCAAAGGACAGATATAACGGCAGAACGGGCGCCACAAAAATATCGAAAGAACCAGAATACCGCTTAGAATTACGTTTTTCCAAGCAAACAGAAAGCCGACGGCTCCCCTAAGCGTTGGGTTTCCCGCTATCAATAGCAGTCCCGACAGAGTCCCGGATGGGCATACCCACGAACAAAACCACGGAGAGCCTTGTCCAAACGCATTGAGAACGGTTAACGGCAATATGATGACAAAGATGCCGAGGAAAAAATATCTGAGATATCTGAGATAGCGTTCTCCGGGAAGCGTTCGTAACCGCTTCCATCGTTTAGGTAGCTTGATCTTATGTAACAAATCCTGCAAGAGCCCGAACGGACAGAGCCATCCGCACACGAGCCTACCGAATAAGGCTCCCCAAAGAGCGAGGAATCCTAAAGGATACCATGAAAAATTGATACCTTTCGATCCTAAGACAGCCTGTACGGCTCCTACAGGACACGAACCTAGAGCTCCCGGACATGCATAACAGTTCAGTCCCGGAACACATACGGCTTTCAGGTCTCCCTGATAGATTTTGCCGTTTAAAAAACCGACGATGTATGCGTTGGACATGATTGCCCACGCTATCTGAAACCTAGCCCTCATCCATTGGATAGGTTTGACGTGCAGCTTATCCAAGACCGATGCACTCCAAACAAATCATAGTAGCTTTTTTCAAGACGATAGTAGCTTCGCCCCGAAAAATTCCGAATATTATTGCCGCGATACCGGCCAGCAATAGTACAACTGCTATTTTTGTACCGCTGATAGATGTTTTTCGATGAGAATTTTCCATGCGGCCTTACTCCTGGCTCCAACAACTGTCTGACCGATAACCTTACCCTTTGAATCGACAAAAAAGGTCTCGGGTACGGCTTGGACATTTCCGAGCCTCGTCTTCTGAAGATCTTCGGAGATGATAAGATGAGGATACTCTGCTTTGGTCTGCGCTGCAATCTGTATTGCCGTATCAAGATTTATCATGCCGATTCCGCTAGGATTGGGCACCACATCGGCGACGATACCGACGATTCCTACACCTTTCGACGCGTATTCCCGAGCGAGTTCTCCTAACGCGGGCATCTCTTCAAGACACGGGGGACAGAAGGTTCCCCAAACGTTTACCAAGGTAATTGCATTGGTTGCGAAAATCTGCTGTGTAGCTTCATTTCCGTAGATGTCCATAGTCTTGAACGAAGTCAGTCCGGTCTGTTCGGCCTCACCGCCTGCAAATACGGGCATTGCCAGAATCAGACTGAAGACCAACGCTATGAGTAAAGAATTGCGAATTTGTAATGAATATATTTTCATGAAGGGGATAATACCATGATGCACACGAATCGACAAGCACCATTGCTTTATATAGTAGAATCGCTTTTTGCTGCGCGAATTATTCCGGATTTCCCGAGTTGCGTCCGGTGTTCCGATAACCACAATCCTCCAAGTATGCAGAAACTGCCGATGATTGCTACCAGTGTGATGCGTTCTTTCAATATGATTGCAGAGGCTGTAAATGTGATGAACGGAGTAAGGTATATATAGGCATTTGCCCGAAGCACACCGAGTTTTTCTACTGAAAAGTTCCAAGTTAAAAAGCAGAGAGTCCCCGCTCCTAGACCTAAGAATAGTAATAAAAAGATGTTTTTTGTGGTAAAATCACTCGTTTGCAGTTCAAATCCCATCGGAAGCGATACGGGAATCATCCATAACAACCCATAGAAAAATATTTTACGGGTATAGACCGCAACAGGATAGGTAGTGGTATCGATACGCTTGAGTAGAATCGAATAG
>JAAYDK010000209.1 GCA_012729295.1 Spirochaetales bacterium
ATATTTTTTATGTTGGTTTTATTGGTAACGTGATAGTATCTCAAGTCATGGAAGTACTGAAAGCGGAGATGCAACACACACCAGAGTTGTTCATGGAGTCCTGGTTTGTCGTCGAGATTCGCAAATAACCGATTTGATAGGGGAGATGTAGTCGTGCATGTTGACGTAATCGTAGTTGGCTCAGGGATAGCAGGACTCACTGCAGCAGCGTATGTTGCAAGATCAGAACATTCTGTAGCCGTGTTTGAAAAACAACCGACATTGGGCGGATACGTAGGGTCGTTTGAGAAAGAGGGATTTTCTTATGACCAGGGAATCCGTTCGATCGAATCATCGGGAATCGTATTTCCCATGATGAAACAGCTTGGCCTGAAACTTGAATTTGTGAAATCAATCGTGTCGCTCGGTATCGGTACGCAGATGATGTATGTCGACGGTCCTCAGAGTATCGAACGCTATGAGGCGATGCTGTGCGACGCATTTGCCTCAGATCGAGATGATGTCGGGCGCATCATGGGCGAGATTAGAAAAATCATGGGTTATATGGATATCCTGTACGGAATAGACAATCCATTGTTTCTCGACATGAAAAGTGATCCCAAGTATCTGTTAAAAACATTCTTGCCGTGGTTTGCCAAATACGTGAGAATTATGCCGAAGATCGCCAAGCTGAACGATCCGGTTGTCGGGTATTTGCGTAAGTTTACCTCGAACGAGCAGTTAATCGATATCATCAGCCAGCATTTTTTCAAAGATACTCCGACATTCTTCGCACTCAGTTATTTCGGTCTCTATCTTGATTATAATTATCCAATGGGCGGCATGAAGACAGTTGTACATGCGATGGAACGTTACATCACCGAACATGGCGGAATATTTTACACCGAACATGCAATCGAGCACATAGACGTCCAATCGCATACGGTAACCGACCGGCACGGCCTTAACCATACCTACGGCAAGCTTATTTGGGCAGCCGATGTAAAAAAGCTTTACGATACGGTGAATTACGATGGTATTACGAACCATACACTGCGCCACAATCTGGTACAGCGAAGAACCTTCCTTGCCGACAAACACGGAAGCGATTCGATTTACTCACTATTTCTGGCAGTAGATGTACCGGTCGAACAGTTTGCATCGAAGTGTAGCGCACATTGTTTCTATACTCCCGACACTCAGGGAATTTCTAGTATTACAGGCGATATTGCTGCTAAGATTGCATCCGGTTCGGTTGATGTTCCGGTCGAGGAGGGTAAACGGCAGCTATTACGCTGGCTGGAGCAATATTTCTCTCATACCACCTACGAAATATCGTTTCCCGCAATGCGTGATCCAAAGCTGGCTCCTCCTGGAAAGACCGGTATGATTATCAGCATGCTCTTTGATTATGCTATTGCAAAATATGCTGCAGATACGCAATGGTATGCAGAATTTAAGGAATTTTGCGATACGACTATCTTGGGCGTCTTGGAAAGAGCGCTCTTTCCTTCCTTGTCCGAACATATAATCGACAGATTTTCTGCTTCTCCGGTGTCGATGGAACGTATTACGGGCAACTTGGAAGGTGCAATCACCGGATGGGCGTTTACCAACAAACCGTTTCCGGCAGTAAACAATCTCAAGCACATCATGAAAGCGACCGATACCCCGATTCCCGGGGTATATCAGGCAGGCCAGTGGACGTTCGGTCCTGCGGGACTGCCCATCTCGGTCATGACAGGACGCATGGCAGCAGACAAGGTGATAAAAGCATTGAAGTAGGGCTATGGCTACAGCGGGAAGCTTAGTCGATTCAGAATCCGATATCGATGCCTGCGGTTGCCTCAATGCCCAAGGGATACGGACTCGCATCCGCCAAGCCTTCTATCGTCACAGAAGTTTTCAGATAGCTATAGACATGCTCTGTGACTACTACGTCTGCACGTAGGGTCGCCTTCAGATACCTGTCCCACATGTGGGTGCTCGTGTTGTATTCCCAATAATATAGCGGAGAAATCTGAATCTGGAATACATTATTCGGCGAGACGGTACATTGAGCAGAGACATACCCCGAAAATCCTTCTTCGTTAGCGTCGGACGACCATCGATACGACGCCGAACCTTGTACCGTCCAGTTCAGCAGGTATCCCGACAATCCGTTCATGGTCATGAGAAGATTCGCCACCGTATCGGTTTCTGAAGTGGAAAAATCTGAGTCAAAGCCGATGCCGGCCGCTGCAAAGTAGGAGAATTCAATAATCGGGACATGGGAGAAACCGATGCGTAACTCATTGAACAACTGCTGTCCTTCAGCTGATCCTAGATATGTGAAGTAGGGATTAATAGCTCTATAACCGCGCTGTATTTGGTAAGAGGCTTCCCACACGGGCTTCCAGTAAGGCAGGCTTCCCATATAACCGCCAAGGGAAAATTCAGAGCCTGCTGAGATTGATAATTCTCCGTTATTACCATACCATACACCGTCGAAATCAGCTGCGATAAGGTCGTTGAACATGATGGCCGTCGGGTCATAGAGGACCTTTCCATACAGCGAAGCCCTTACAAATCCATTTTCTTTGATCAGAGTACGAAAATCGAAATTCCCATGAATACCGACGTTTTTCGTATGCGTGACTACACTGGTATCGTCTGAATACTGGTAGTTGCCAAATGCACCGATGAACGCAGATGAATCAGCCCAGATGAGTTGGTTCAAGATAAGAAACACCACAAGAAGTATATAAAATTTATTTGAGTGACGCATCGGGATCTCCTATGATTTAACGGACCAGTCGTTCCAACATGGTAATTGATCGGCTCTTCGGAGCTGATTCGACGATTCTTTGGACAAGATCGCCGGATGATATTCTTTTTGATATTCCGGTGTTCAGTATTTCGAGCACTGCACGATAGTCGGCACCCGGTATTGACGAAAGCGAAAGTGCCTTCACGATCGAAAGGCTGTGCTCGTTGTTCAGCCCCCACTGCCGTAAAGCCATCAGCAAGCCGCCACCATATTTGAAGTTGTTCCATTTGTCTTTTGACGATTGGCGGTTATAGATTTCAAGTAGCATGATCAAATCGGGTTGGGGTACTCCTTGTTGAAAAAGCGTGACGATTTTTGACCAGATCGTACTATCGGCGAGCAATTGCTGAGATACTTGCGGTCCGAGCGCCTGTGCTGCAATGAGTTTTGTTTCTTGATAGGCTTGGAGTTCTCGATTCAACGCTTCCTGCAGTGTTTGCACCTGAACACGCTTTGCCAACCCCTCTTCAAATCTGAGTACGAGCATCTCAACTGGGAGTTGCTGTTGTTCGGCTTGTTCGAATACTTGGCGTATCTGTTGTTTATCGGTTTCGGAAAATTGCGAGGATGCTAATTTTTGTTCAACCTGGATGTCCCAAGATCTGGCAGAGAGCGCACTCCCTGCCAGAATAAAGAGTATAACGAGAATTGCGGTATGCCTTCTGTTTCGATTTGGCACGTTAAAAAGCTCCTATCTGTTTGGTCCGCCTGGATTGTTCATCCTTCCCGGAGGACTCTGAATTGGAAAGCCTTGCATCCCCTGGTTTTTTCCCGATGCATTTCCTGCATTTGCCTTTTGCTGTTGAGATACTTCGTTATGTACAGAATTTCTCACCATTTCGCGGACTTGCTCGCCGATGCCCGCACCATTATTTTCCATAGACCGGGTACGTATTTCTGCTACGACATCTTTCAGTCCTCGGGCAATTCCTTGCGCGACAGCTTGCACTCCATACCCAAGGCGTTCTAGTTTCTCTGCTTCGATTGCCGCCTGTACGGCCATCTGCGCCCGCAATAGCGCTGCGTTGTCTCCAAGAGTCTCTTTTTCTTCTCTGGTCCCATAATGGAGCGCAAAGGCCACCAATGCCGGATCGGCTCTTTTGCCTTCTTGCCAATTCATCAGTCTTGCTTGTTCAATCATCTGCATCGTTTCTTCTTCTTCCCA
>JAAYDK010000210.1 GCA_012729295.1 Spirochaetales bacterium
GACTTTGGGGACAGGGGGCAGACTCCTAATGAAGCTACAAAGCTTTAATAACATGCGGCCCTTCCTGCCCCCAAAGGATAACACAACAAATCAATGGGTTAAGAATAGACCCATATATACGTAGGAGGAGAAAACATGAAGAGGTTTTCAAAATTAACTGCAATGCTGTTGGCAATCATGCTCGCAATCGCGATCCTACCGTTGTCAGCGACAGGGACACAAGAGAAACCGGCTGCAGCAGAAGGTGCACTGGAAAAGGAACTGGTACTGTATTCGAGCATGACGGAAAACGATTTGACGAACTTGATCAAATTGTTTAACGCCAAGTATCCCGATGTGAAAGTTGAAGTCGTCAATGGTTCGGCAGGCGAGCTGACTGCTCGAATTACCGCTGAAAAATACCGACCTCAGGGTGATTTGATGTGGGGTGGTCTGAGCAATAGCGACGGAATGATCTACAGTGAAATCTTCGAGCACTGGCTCACCGAGTATGAAGATGAAATCATGCCGGACTATCGGTCGAATAACGGTTTTTATAGCCTCGACCACCTTTCGACGATAGTATTCTGTGTGAATACCGAACTTGAGAAAGAACTGGGCATCGAGATTAAAGGCTACAAAGACCTGCTCAACCCGAAGCTCAAGGGCAAGATTGTAATGCCCGATCCGAACTCTTCTTCATCGGCTTGGAACAATGTGTGCAACATGATGGCCGTCTATGGAAACGACAGCCCCGAAGTATGGGACTTCATCCAGAAGTTCCTGAGCAACGGCGTAGTGATTTCGACCTCTTCGTCGGTCGCGTTCAAAAGCGTTCATACCGGAGAATATGTAGTTGGACTGACCTATGAAGACGGTGCTTCCACGTTGCTTAAATCGGGAGCAACCAACATCCGCATGGTGTACCCCGAAGAAGGGGCATCTGCATCGGCTTTCGGCTGTGCCCTCATCAAGGGTGCCGCACATCCGAATGCTGCCAAGGCAATGATCAACTTCCTCATGAGTGCCGAAGGACAGTCAGAGCTGGGAACAGCTTTGGAGACCCTCAGATTTACCAACAGCAAAGCTGTCTACGATACGAAGTATCTACCGGCCAGTTCCGAAATCAAATGGGTGTCTCGTGATATCGACTGGCTGATTGAGAACAAACGCCAGGTTCTCGATCACTGGAACACGATTTATGCATCGATTCACAAGTAAGCTGCTTAGCGATTAAACACGTTCAGGCGGTATGTTGGTTTTTGCGACCCATACCGCCATTATTGTATTCTGATGTCGGGAAAGCCCTGTCCATCCCAATCAACACCGATATCGAAGGATTTGTCCGGAATCGAAAATCCGAACATTGAAAAAAATGAATCGAATTCTTTCCTCACTTCTTCGTTAATAGAAGAAACCGATACGTCGAGTACCAGCCCCTCCGGATTCTCCACGTTTTTTATTACAACTGATCCTTTCGAGTGAATCAATGGTGCGGCGATGTCGAACGAATCGACTCGAAGTGTCCCGTTCTCATGTTCGAGATCAACTGCCAGATGTTCGAAAGACCTATGTTCGTCCTTAAGAAGAAATGGCGTAGCTGCAATCATGGCGATAATCGGGCTATCGATGGCAACATCAATATCTAATTTTCCATTACGCGCACTAAGGGTAAGGGCTCTGACTGCATTCAGCGGATTTACTTCGAGGTCAGCTAGAGAAAGCCGGCCGTCGACTGTGGCATCAAGGCTCTCCATCAGGAATGCGATTCCTGAGTCTCCATCCGATAAGGAAAGCCCGGTACCCGAAACCTCCGCATTATGAACCACTGCAGATTCAATGTCGTTCATATCGATCGAACCTTCAAGTTTCACCTTAAGATGCACTGATTCAAACTTTTGATTTCTATCGGATAGGCTGAATTCGGTCACGTCCAGATCAGCATGCCTTATATCCGTTCTACTACCGGTCGCATATGCAATCAGTTCTGTCGGAGGAATCGAAATGCTAGCTTTCGCAGCTCGTATCGAAGAGAATTCATCAATCGGAATCGATGGATTTGTTAATTCCACCAGACCCCCGGCAGCATCGACTCGAAGCGAATCATAGCGTATGTCAGGCATGCCTGGATCGGCTAAGGCCTCCTGTATCATATCGTCCAGGTAGTTTGCTGCCAGACGATTAGCAATTGCCAAACCTACAAACACAATCAGTGCCAGAACAACCAAGACGATTACCAGCGTGCTTAACCAGCGTAATCGTCTACGGGGTTTTTGATTATTTCTCATATGCCTAGAGTCCTTGAATCGGAACGGGAAGATTCCTTGTCGAGGTTGTTCCGTCGCCTAACTGCCCATACTCGTTTTTTCCACATGCCCAGGCAACTCCGTCACGGTCGATTATCAAGCTGCATTCGTTTCCAGCCGCGATAACGGCTCCGTCTTCGAAGACAGGAACCGGCTTCGGCTCGTCCTTGGTACTTCCGTTGCCTAGCTGACCTACCGCGTTTGCTCCGAACGCCCATACCGTACCGTCTTTTGCAAGAGCAAGCGAATGGTTCATGCCTGCGGAGACGGTTACGAATCCGTCGCCGATTTTGACCGGTGATAATCGCGTTGCTTGACTACCGTCTCCCAACTGGCCGCTGTCGTTCGAGCCAAAACTCCATAAAGAACCGTCAGTTTTGACAAATAAAGAATGATTTGCTCCTGCGTCCATAGCAACAACCTGATTGGCAACTCTAACCGGACGGTTGCGGCTTTGTTTCGTTCCATCACCCAACTGACCATAATCATTGTAACCAAAAGACCATAAAGTTCCGTCTTGCGACAATATCAGAGAATGGTAATCCCCTGCACTGACGGCACTTGCATTTTTGGCTATCAAAACGGGAGTACGCCTATCTTCGTTCGAATTGTCTCCCAACTGCCCGTCTTCGTTGCTTCCCATTGCATAGACATTCCCGTCGGTGGTGAGCACGAGGCTATGGAATCCGCCGGCAGCAGCTTGGCGAACCTTATCCATTATCTTTATTTCCGTGTGTTGGTCTGTATAGCCTTGAGTTGCCAATTGACCGTAGGAATTGCTTCCCATCCCCCATAGTGCCTCATTCGTATCGATTGCCAACGTATGAGTTGCTCCTACACTGACATAGTTCACATTCGTCATACTTTCGATGGGTAATTTTCGGTTCGTCTTGGTTCCGTCACCGAGCTGGCCGTTTGCATTAAGTCCTGTCCCGAACAACCTGCCGTCTTCGTACAGAATCATGTTATGGAAAAAATTTGCCGACACATGCGCTGCGGGAACGGTCCAGACCGGGTACAGTACTACATCCTTATCGCTCATCGTAAGACGATCTTGAGCCGAATAGGAGACGCCTAAACCATCCGCCCGCGTATTCCAATGTGCGAATCGATAGCCTGGCTTTGTCAGGTTACCCTCTTCGATTACCACTTCGGTGCCGTACCGGTATGTTCTCTCGGCAGGAACGCTACCGATGGCCCCTTCATCTGCAACATATCGCACTAGTCGCTGAATCGGTTCCCATTTAGCATAGACTGTCGTATCTTTCACAATCGCAAGTGTTCCTTGAGTGACCGGATGAGAAAAGGAACTGTCCGTGTACCACCCTACGAATTCATACCCCTGACGTTTAGGATCTTGCACCAGAGTAAGGGTTTCTCCATGCTGAATCGAAACGGGGGAAATGCGAGTTCCGGATGCACTATCGAATGTAACCGTATAGGTTATCGGTTCCCATGCAGCGCGAAACGTGATGTTATCGGCAACTGGTTTGGAGAAATCCCACAAACGGTCCGAGGAGGTATCTTTCCAGCCGACGAACCGATATCCTTCGCGAACAGGGTCGCTTGGTTTCTCAACTAGCTTGTTTCGGCCTATTTCGACTGTCTCGAGCACAAGAGCGTCCTGACTTTCAAATTGTGCCGTAACTTTCGCACATCCGATTAATAGCGGAATTATCATGACGAGAATCATCAAGCCGGTCATATGTCTAAAGAGTCGTTTCATCATCGTTTCTCCCCGAAAGTATGAATCTTACTTGAAATAATGAGATAGTACATCGTTACGGTCAAGACAAGGTTGATAAAAACATGGTGAATTGTACGAACCTTTAACTTTATCTTATCCAGCTTTCTCTTTCGTTATACTTTTTTCAGGATTATACTGATTCCATGAATACAGCCCAAAAGGCTTCAAGACGGAGAAAAAAAGCCTTTGCTTCGTACATAAAAAGAAAAAAAAGAGTACTTTCAATCACCGAACGCAGCCAAAAACACGGCGGTCGTATCACAACGGTCATACTACTGCTGCTCGTATTGGCTGTCTTGTCTCCTTGGATCATCTGGCTGATTGGCTCGCCTTCGGATATCGTTACCGTAATGTACGATAAAACGGTAACTGATAATTCCTACTGACAGCATGCCGCGCTGACATGGTTCCTTAAACACGTGAAAGCTCCGACCTTGGAAGGTACACGTTTTCACATCAACCGAGATTACTTCGGACTACACTTGCCCGATGTCGTACTGCCACTTCCAATCCTTGATTCTCGCGTCGATTTACTGTACGTAGCCGACACCTATGGTAAATACACAGAAGCACAGGTGCTTCCGGGAACTTCGCGCGTCATCTACGGTGGACTGGATGATCAGGACCTGACGGTAATTCGGGATTTTCTAGGACAAAACCATCCCAATACCCTCGTAGCCGAATACAATACGTTCGGGACTCCCACCAGAGATTATATCCAGACGCAAGCATACGAGTTGCTGAGGGTTCGGTGGACCGGCTGGATCGGACAATATGTAGTCGACCTAGGTCTTGATAGCGAAGTCCCTGCCTGGTTTAAGGAGCGTTATCGTACCACTCACGGTAATGAGTGGAACTTTGCGGGTCCCGGATTCATCTTCGCCGATGACGAGCAGCATGTGTTGGTGTTGACCTGCGGGCCCGATATCGCAGAACAAGGATCCACCTTTACCTATACTAGAGAAGGCACCGCAGCGCTTGGTCTGAGCGGAACCTTCCCCTATAATAAAATCTTCGACATAGTAGAACCGCTTGACGGCTCCTCTACATTGGCCGAGTATTCGTTGCACGCTACCGAACAAGGGGCAAAAAAACTGCGGGAAGCGGGTCTCCCTCTAACTTTTCCCGCAATCGTTTCGTCCGATACCGCTTATCATACATCCTATTATTTTGCCGGTAATTTTGCCGATGCTCCTGTCATGCCGAACTTTCACTACCTTGCTTTCATCGACGATTTGATGAGAATCGGGATAGATAATTCAATTACGAGCGAAACAGGTTTCTTCTGGCATGTATATGTACCGCTGATGCGCGCCGTATACCGTGAGGCTTCCGAACGAAAGCGCATGGATATCTCGCCGCCTAATTTTGAAATCGATGAGATTAGCGGAACACGCATGGTAAGCCGTACCAATTCGAGAGATCTGCAAATCTATCTGAACGGACAATGGCAGACGCTATTCGTTCATGGAGTGAACATCGGTATCGCCATGCCGGGTAAATGGTTTACCGAATTCCCGAATGACTTAGCGCTCTATTACCGTTGGCTCGAATCAATCGGCAGTATGCAGGCTAATACAATACGCGTATATACATTGCTCGATCCGCGATTTTACCAAGCACTCGCTCTCTATAACCAACTGCATCCCGATTACCCGTTATGGCTGATGCAGGAAATCTGGCCTGAAGAACATCCGGTTGGCAACGATTATCTAGATGCGCTGTACCAGCAGGAATACGAAAGGGAAATTCATCGGGTGATCGATGCAATCCATGGTAATGCAACAATTGCTCAACGAAGCGGTCGGGCCTGGGGAACCTATACGGCCGATGTTTCCCCGTACGTGCTCGGGTATTTGGTAGGAAGAGAACTGGAGCCTATCGAAGTCGAGCAGACCGATCTACTGAATGCAGGGTACCGGTATGAGGGATCGTATCTGTCTTCAGGACCGTCCGCTTCTCCGACAGAAGCATGGCTTGCTCAAAGTGCCGATGCGGCACTGGCTTATGAGGAGGCAGAATACGGCTGGCAGCATCCGGTTGCCATCGTGAGCTGGCCGACGCTCGATGTCATCGACCACGAGTCGGAGCGCAACGAAAAAGGTGAGAAAATTAGAGAATTCAACGATTACGTTGAAATAGACATCAACAACATCATATACGGGAACTCGATGAAAGCAGGCTTGTTCGGAGCATA
>JAAYDK010000211.1 GCA_012729295.1 Spirochaetales bacterium
CTTGAGCTGGCTTAGATATGCTGGACGATCTATTACCATCGGGCACCTCCGTAATAAAAACGGCAAGTTTGCCGGTTTTATTAGTTAGAAGTATAACATCAGGAACTTCACCTTGCAATATCTATTTAACAAAAGCGGCAATTATGGCGCTTTTGTTTAATAGGAATACGGTTATGATAGGTGACACGCTATAGTTGCCAACATTTGGATTACAACGGTGGCCTAGAACCAAATTTAATTAAAATGCATCCATCTTGGTCTTCAACTCACCGATAACTCCATAATCATACAGAATAGCTACACTATTCTCATCATCTGGGTTAGTTTTCAGACACGTGTATCTACTCCCACTCGATAGTACCCGGCGGTTTGCTGGTGATGTCATAGAGTACGCGGTTCACCCCTGCAACTTCATTACAGATGCGGGATGCTGAGTTCTGCAGAACTTCGGGCGGGAACCGATACCAATCGGCGGTCATTGCATCTTCGCTTGTTACTGCTCTGAGCGAACAGACTTCTTCGTAGGTACGTTCATCACCCTGAACTCCGACACTCTTTACGGGAAGCAGACAGGCAAGCGCTTGCCAAACCGATCGGTACAATCCGGCTTTTTTGATTTCCTCAATGAAAATCGCATCGATTTCACGAAGCGTATCGAGGCGTTGCTTCGTTACTTCTCCGACACACCGCACTCCGAGTCCCGGACCGGGGAACGGATGACGGAAGACTATTTCGTCGGGTAGGCCTAATTCTTTGCCCAGTTCGCGCACCTCGTCCTTAAATAGCTCGCGAAGCGGCTCGATAAGCGAAAATCTAAGGTCTTTGGGAAGGCCTCCTACGTTGTGGTGGCTTTTAATGGTTGCCGAAGGACCTCCGGACGGGCTGATACTTTCGATGACATCGGGATACAGAGTTCCCTGAGCGAGAAATTCGACTTCACCCGCTGCCTTTGATTCTTCTTCGAACACGTCGATAAAAACTTTGCCGATGATTTTTCGTTTTTGTTCGGGATCGGTTACTCCTTGAAGAGCATCAAGAAATCGTTGTTCGGCATCGATGTAGATGAGCTTTATGTTGAAGGTATCTCGGAACACCTTCACTACCAGATCGGATTCTCCTTTGCGCATCAGACCTGTGTTTACATAGACGCAGGTCAATTGATTACCGATTGCCTTATTGATTAGTGCTGCCACGACTGAAGAATCTACCCCACCGGATAATCCGCACAAGACCTTGCCGCTACCGACGGTTTTCCTAATCCTTTCGACTTCGGTAGAGATAAATGATCCGACGTTCCAACTTGCTTCGGCTTTGCAGATATCCAGTACAAAGTTTGCCAATAGTTTCGTACCTTCGGTTGTATGAGCGACTTCGGGATGGAACTGTACTCCGTACCACGAATGCACTACGTCTTCTACTGCAGCAAACTTGCAATTTGCGGTAACTGCAGTCTGTGTGAACGAGTTTGGCAGAGTTGCTACCGCATCTCCATGGCTCATCCACACTCTGGTACCGTCTGCTATTGAATGAAGCAGTTTGGAAGATTTTTTAATCATAAGATTCGCAAATCCGTATTCCCGTAGCTGAGGTCGCTCGACAGACCCTCCGTTCATCATCGCAAGCAACTGCAATCCGTAGCAAATACCGAGTACTGGAATACCTAGCGAGAATATGCCGGCATCGGGTTTCGGTGACTGGCTGTTCATCACACTAGCCGGTCCTCCCGATAATATGATTCCCTTCGGAGCTATCTTTTGTAATTCTTCAGTCGAGATTGTGTAAGGAACGATGCGGCTGTATACGTGCAATTCGCGTATCCGACGAGCAATCAGCTGACTATACTGTGCACCGAAATCGAGCACGACAATTGTATCGCGGTTTGGTTGGACCATGATGCTTCTCCCTTTTACCACATGAGCGAGCGAACAGGCGGATATGCTTTAGAAACCGTTTTGGAAACTACGATGCCGAGAATTACGCCAACAGATGATTGAATCAGGTTTAAAGGAATTTCTACCAGTGCGGGTTCGAATCCATAAAAGACTCCACCGACAAGGTAGTAACCGCCGACCATGACTACAATACCTGCAAGTCCGGCAACCAACATCCTCATGAGAGATGCTTCGGATAAGACTTCAGTCTTAATCTTTTTTCTCGGATACGCAATCAAACCCATCAGCAATCCCTGTAAACCGTGAATGACCAGAGAAAATGGCGC
>JAAYDK010000458.1 GCA_012729295.1 Spirochaetales bacterium
GGACCAGTTTTCCGCTTTGTGTTTGCATGCCTCTTCCAGATGTAATGAACTTAAAATCACCGTGCCAGTCCGGCTTTGTAATCTGATCCGTTATATCTTCCGGTGTGCTCCAGGTCTTGCCGTTATCTGAACTTCTGGCCATCTTCAGGTAATAAATTCCTTCTTCCAGGTCATGATCCATATAATTGAAAAACAAAAAGATAGTACCTGTAAGCCGATCTGTTATCATGGAGGGATCAGAAGCCGACCGGCCTTCAGGATAATCCACTATCACCTGCAAATCCGACCAGGTTTCCCCATAATCCGGACTGGTGCGCATTACAATATTAATATCCCTGTTTCCTTTAAGGTCCGCACAAGATGGGACCCGCTGGTCACATACTGCAATCAGAGTTCCGTCAGAAGCTGTAACCAGAGACGGAATCCTGTAACAGGCAACCTCTCCTGCCGGCTCCGAAGTGAACAACACTTGTGTCGGGGGCCAGGAATCACATCCGGCAAGCCATAGCAATGAAACAATAAGGACGTATTTCACGGGAACTAAAATACAAAAAAATCGCTACTCATATCTTTGTTTTCTATCTGGAAGGTTGAATGGCCAATGCCGAAAGTATCCATGAGTTCTTTTTGCAATTGACTAATGAACTGATCGGAAGCGCCCTCAGGCATTACCAGGTGTACGGTAAGAGCCACCTGCGTGGTGCTCATGGCCCATATGTGTAAATCATGTATGCTGGTAACACCCTGTTTGTTGAGCAGGAACTCCCTGACTTTGCCAATTTTGATGTGTCGGGGAACGGCGTCCAGGGCCAGGTCAAGGGATTCCGAAAACAGACGCCAGGTTCCCCATAAGATTACGACAATTATAAGAAAGCTTATGGCCGGATCTATCCATGTTTTACCGGTTAGGGTAATAAGCAATCCGGCAATGACAACACCCAGCGAAACGCCGGCGTCTGCAGCCATATGCAGAAAAGCGCCTTTGATATTCAGATCGGTCTTCTGGCCTTTGTAGAACAGCAATGCAGTAAAAGCATTTATGAAGATCCCTATGCCCGCCACTATCATGACCTGGGAACCGGTAACCGGCTGCGGGTCTTTCAGTTTTCTGAAGGCATCCCATGCGATGACGGCTACGGCTCCAAAAAGCAGCATTGCATTCAGAATGGATACCAGTATTGTGGTCTTTCGCAATCCGTATGTATATTTTCCCTTGGGTTTTATAGTGGCCATCCAGGCTGCCGCCCAGGCAAAAACCAGCCCCAGCACATCCCCGGCGTTATGTCCGGCATCCGCCAGCAGGGCCGAGGAATTGGCAATGAAGCCATAAATGACCTCAACAGCCACAAAGATGACGTTCAGAGCAATGCCTATGGCAAAGCTTTTTGAATGGTCAACCTGAATGTTGTGATTGTGGTCGTGGTTGTGATTGTGGTCGTGGTTTTTTCCATGTAGAAAAGCCATACATTATTAATTGTTAAATTTTTTATGAGATCCAATTGTGTTTAATGCATTTCATTATAAACCAAATATGCAGTATATGCTATAAATATGCAAAGCAGGATAGCGGCTTCCCATCTGTCCAGTTTTTTCTTTTTGCCGGAAAACATGAATATAAAAACGAGCACCGTACCCAATCCCAGAATAAACAAGTCTGTATTGAAATCAATGTTGTATTTTATGGGTTTAATAAGAGCACTGACACCCAGAATGAGAAAAATATTAAAGATATTTGACCCAATAATATTGCCCACCGCAATATCGTTATTCTTTCTTAAGGCAGCAACCAC
>JAAYDK010000212.1 GCA_012729295.1 Spirochaetales bacterium
CTGGTCCAACCGCTTTTTATCGAAAACCAGCCGCTCGGGTATCTGATTACCTCCATTTCCGATCGCGACGGGAATATGCACGAAGATTTACGTTCTTCGATTGCCAGTGCCCTCAAAGGTATTCTCTTATTTGAAGAAACAGTTCGTGCGAAAGAGGTCGCCGAACGAGCCGAGCAGGCAAAGATGGAGTTTTTTGCAACAATGGGAGATGGTCTGAAACATCCGCTGCTGGCGGTTTTGGAAAAAACTCGTTCTTTGGAAGATGAAGTTCGTAAGATTGAATTACCGGGTAACAAAGAACTCTCGCATGCAATCGGGACACTTGGTAAAGAACTTGAATCGCATTTATCTGCGATATCTTTACTATTCGATACGACCCTAGCCCAGGCGGGTATCCTGGAAATGAACATGCGCCTGATAGATGCCACTGCTTTCTTTGACGAGTGTTCAGAGCAACTAAAGATTCCTGTTCGCAAAGTCGGAAAGCTGCCGATGTTCTGCGTCGATGAACGACGTCTCAAACAAGTCTTCGCGATTCTCGTCGATTCCCTTAGAGCTTTCCAACCAGTTGAAATTTGCGTTACGATTGAAGTACACGCGCTTGTTTCAGAAATTCGAAGTACGACCGATCGGCTAAACGTAGAAGTTCCAGGAGGAGCCGTACAGCTGGCTGCTTCGCTTGTACTATTGCATCATGGAACATTGCGCCGACATGCGGGAGCATATCGGATTGAATTACCGTGGCCTTCTATAGGTTCTAGAATCTCGACTCTGACCGAGCGTGGATCGAAAATAATCGGACATATTACTTCAAGAAGTGATGCCAGGTGTAACGAATCGATTGTAGAGTTGGCCGAGCGAACCGGATATCAAGTACGGTCGGTTCCCGCAGACCGGATTATTGCAGGTGAAGATTCCCTTGACGATTGTGATGTATTGTATTGGGATATCCCCGAAGCTTCGCTGGACCAATTTGTTGCGATGAAGAAACTCAGTCGTCACGGTCTAGTATATAGGATTCCGATATTAGGGTTTGGTGACGGTATGGCGCATGTTGATATCATGGATCTCGTGAATTCGAAAACCATCGGCCGTAATTCGTCAAGCGTAATCTTTTGGAATCTGCCGTTATCAGAATACGATATGTTATCTGCAACAGTTCAAGCGATTTCTATCGAAAACAAAGACCAGTTTGTTCGTGTACTTCAGGAATGCAGGCCTTCATTAATTATTACCTCATCCACGGACGGAAATCAGATGTCATGTATCAGATCAAATGAAGCTTCGGCTCTGATTCCGGTCTTGGTTCTTGCAGAAAAATTACCCGAGTGGAGAGAGTTGGAGGCTTTTTGTGCATATCCTCATGTCGTGCTGTATCATGCCGGAGTTGTCGAATGCGATGAATTTATTCTAAAAGTTCAGGATTTATCACAGGGCGGCGAAGTTTTGCCCGTACATACCGGAGCTTTAGTCAAACGTTCGCTAAAGTATATTGAAGAACATGCGTCTACCCAAGTTTCTCGTTGGAGAATCGCTGAAACGGTGAATGTTAGCGAGGATTACCTGACGAGAATTTTTAAAAAGGAACTTGGGCTCTCGCCCTGGGAATACCTGAACCGCTATAGAATCCATTTGGCTTGCGATTTGCTAGTCAAAACCAATCTGACCCTCAGTGAAATCGCACTGCAGACAGGATTTCAAGATCAGGCGTATTTCTGTCGGGTATTTAAAAAAATTCGAGGTTGCACTCCCAGTGAACTACGTACCGACTAGATGGTGCGAAAAAACGTTGATGGTCGGAAAAATCCAATAACTTCTCTGCATTTTCCGTAGCTCCTGATTTAGTCTATATATGGAAGGTAGCCGATGGATAGTCAAACGACCGTTTTAAAGCCGAAACGAAATCTTTGGAGAGATATTAAAAGGCATCGCTCTATTTATCTGTTGTTACTCATCCCGATGGCATATTTCATCATATTTAAATATATCCCCATCTGGAAAGGTCAGATTGCATTCAAGAATTTCATGCCTCGCAAAGGAGTCTTGGGAAGCGAATGGGTTGGTTTAGCAAACTTTCAAGAGTTTTTTCATTCGTTTTACTTCTGGGAGCTTTTACGCAATACGATAATGTATAGTGTCGGCAAGCTGCTTATCAGCGTTCCCTTATCGATTATACTCGCAGTTTCGTTGTACGAGTGCAGGATAAAGGTATTAAGAAAAACCGTTCAGACTCTCACATATCTCCCCCACTTTTTGTCATGGGTTATCATGTACGGAATTTTGCTAGTACTACTTGCTCCGGGGGACGGGTTGCTCAACGATGCCATCAAAGCATTCGGAGGAAAAGGTATAGATTTTCTAACCAATGTAAAAGCATTCCCGTGGGTCGTGCTTCTTTCCGATGCGTGGAAGGAAATGGGGTGGGGGGCGATAATCTTTATCGCTGCATTGATGGGGATAGACCCCACATTGTTTGAAGCGGCGATGGTTGAAGGGTCCAGTGCTTTACAGCGCGTGCGCTACATCACGCTGCCTTCGATTCGTCCGGTAATCATCATGGTAGTCCTGCTTCGCTTGGGAACTATCTTGAGCGGTGGATTCAATCAGCTGTATATGCTCTATTCGCCTTCGGTGTATAGCGTCGGAGATATTATCGACACATGGGTCTTTCGCGGTTTGCAGGAAGGCAAGTTCGCACTAGCTACCGCCGTCGGGCTTTTCAAAGGCGTGATGGGGCTGATTCTGGTTATCGTTTCCAACCGCGCGACCAAACGAATTTCCGGTTCTTCGTTGTACTAGGAGGCTGTCATGGAAATCTATGAGACGAAAACATCGCTAACCGTCGCAAAGCCATCGACAGTCCGCTTGTCCGCAAGCGATAAGATATTTTACGGTTTTATCGATGTGTTACTTGTACTGCTTTTTTTCATCATAGCAATTCCATTATGGAGTACGATTACTCTTTCCTTCAGGCCGAACGATTTTATCGGGACTAACTTGGAAGGTATGTTCCTCATGCCTTGGAAATGGTCGACTGCAGCCTATAAAGCGCTTATGGGTAACGACGGATTCCTTATGGCATTCGGCAACAGTTTCAAAATTATGCTTGCTGGTGTCGCGTCGGCACTATTTCTTACTATTCCGCTTGCGTATGCGCTTTCGATTAGATCGCTTCCGGGAAGGGCGATTCTTACGGTAATCGTATTGGTTCCCCATATGTTCGACGTCGGTATGATTCCCAGCTTCCTGATGGTGAAGGATCTTGGACTGATCGACCATCTGGCGGCAGTGTATCTACCGACGGCAGTCAGTACGTACAATTGTCTGATTATGAAGGGCTTTTTCGAGGGAATCCCGGACGAGTTGAAAGAGTCGGCTCGAATTGATGGAGCGTCTGAATTTTATTTGTTATTAAGAATCATCATTCCATTATCGAAACCGATTATCATGTCGGTCGGATTGTTTTATGCCGTATCGTTCTGGAACGATTTTTTCCATGCGATGCTCTATTTGAATTCGAACAATCTCATGCCATTGCCGATTCTGTTGAGAAACATATTGATGGCCAGCGGTATGAATGAGTTTGTAGAAGTTTCGGCGTTTGGCGAAGCGCCCATTCAGGCGATTAAAGCAGCCAGTGTCTTCCTAGCTGCAATCCCGATGGTCATCGCCTACCCGTTTATTCAAAAATACTTTGCCAAGGGTACGTTGCTTGGCAGTATCAAAGGATGATTTCCAAAGGAGGAAATACATGAAAAACAGACAAATTTGGTTGATCGCTCTGCTTATAGTGGCGATTGCCGGTCCCTTGTTTGCCCAAGGTGTCGCAGAACCGACGGCAGCAACGGGTCCAGTCGATCTCGAGCTTTGGTATGGCGCTGCTATTACCGAAGCAGGCCCGCCGCCTGATGATTGGGTTGCTTATCAGATTATTCGAGATAAGCTCAACATCAATTTAAAAATTACCGCATTACCGTCGAACGAGGCCGATCAGGATGTAAAGATTTCAGCTGCGGCAGCTGCAGATAATCTTCCCGATATCTTCATGGTCAGACGTGAGACATGGTTAAGACTCATCAATCAGGGTCTGGTGGCTGAAACTGACGATTTGTATGCCAAGATGCCGACAAGAACCAAAGTGCAGTACGATGACGACAGCATTGCCTTTACGACCATCAACGGAAAATCCTATGGTTTGGCTTCTCCGGGATCGATTGCGAAGAACGAAGGTGTTCTGATACGTAAAGACTGGCTTGACAAGCTGGGATTGGCAGTACCGAAAACGACCGAGGAATTCATGAACGTCATGAAGGCGTTTACGTTCAACGATCCTGACGGAAACGGCAAGAACGATACCTACGGATATGGTGCCTTTATCGAGATTAACAACTATGAAGAAGGTCTCGGGCGCAGAATGGATCCTTGGTTCGGAGCTTTCGGTGTGGCGGGCACCTGGAATTTAACGAAAGCAAATTTCGGTCTTAACGTTCGCAAGAGCGCATACTATGATGCAATGGTATTCATCAAGAGAATGATCGACGAAGGCGTCATCGATCCGAACTGGCTCAGTTACAAGAAAGATGATTTCCGTGCTGCTTGGAAACAAGGCCGATTTGGTATCATGCGCGAACAGAACGCCGCATATGCAGCTACCAGTAACTACGCTCCGTTCGACAAGAACTTCCCGAACGGCGAATGGGTTATCGTCGATCCGCCGAAAGGACCGAATGGACATGCATCAGTTGGTGTCTATACCAAGGCCTTCAGAATCTACGCAATCAGCGATAAGGCCGATGCGACCAAACGCGATGCTATCGCAAGATTGCTCGAGTGGATGTCGAGCGACGAAGGATATTTCCTGTTAGGTTGGGGAGTAGAGGGAACCAACTATACGCTTAAGGACGGAATCCCCGTAGCCGAAGGCGTACCCGATAAGGATTATGCGTTTACCGGTCCAAAGGGACAACCCTATACACAATTGCGCAACATGGTCTTCTACAACGGCCAGGTTGAACTGGTCAGCCGGTACCCGACCTATGTGACTGCGGTCTCGAAAAAAACGATGAGCGCTTTGGACGTATTGTTCGATATGCAGACCAGAGCGTGGACAGCGAACATCGGCGGCGATACGTTGCCTCCTCCGAGTACCGACCTGAAGCGATTCTACGAGCAGGGCGTTGCCGAGTTCCTGACAGGAAGACGTGTCCTGAACAAGGCTAACTGGGAAGCCTGGGTAGCTGAATTCGACAAGCTGGGCGGAAAAGCTTGGGAAGACAGTGCCCGTGTGGTTGCCGAAACGAACGGACTACTTCGCTAACGGCAATTGAATCGACATTATGGGGCGGATTGCTCCGCCCCAACTTTTTCAGCAAGGATCATGAAATGGATGAGAAGCAACCGCTTGCCATCGCCCGGCGGCTGGCGGATTCTATACTCGAAACATACGAAGTGCACCACATGCGCTGGCATTATGAGGATGGTTTGTTCCTCATGTCCTTATTTCGTCTCGGCGAAGCGCTGAAAGACGAAGGGTATTACGCCTTAAGGGTAAAAGCCTCGTACGACACGCTTGTGCGTGATGACGGTACGATAGCCACTTACCGTAAAGAAGAATATAATCTTGATCAAATAAACGCCGGCAGGGTTTTGTTTGATCTATACCATACATACAAAGAAGAAAAATATCGAAAAGCGATAGAATCGCTGATGAACCAAATCCATGGGCAACCGAGAACGCACATCGGTAATTTCTGGCACAAGCAGATTTATCCTTGGCAGGTCTGGCTCGACGGATTGTATATGGCAGGGCCGTTCTATGCCCGCTATATTGCCGAATTTGTTTCGATTAAAGATTATTCAGATATCGTCATGCAGCTGATTCACGCCGAAGAGAAAACCAGAGACGAGCGAACCGGATTGTTATATCACGCGTGGGACGAGTCGATGGAACAGCTTTGGGCCGATCCTGCGACCGGCTGCTCACCCCATTTTTGGGGACGAGCTCTCGGTTGGTACTGTATGGCAATCGTAGATATTCTCGACATTCTACCAAGAGATTCTTCATACAGAAAGCCTTTGGTAGAAATTGTCAAACGATTGGCTAAGGCGATTTTGGCTGTTCAGGATGACCAAAGCGGTCTTTGGTATCAGGTCCTCGATCAAAAGGGCCGTATAGGTAATTACCTCGAAAGTTCGGCTTCTGCAATGTTTTGCTACTTTCTCTTGAAATGTATCATCAATGGCTATTGTTCGGACCAAAAGATTCGCAGCTGTGCCGAACAGGGATACAAGGCTCTCTTAGAACGTCAGATACGAATCGATGATCAGGGTAGAGTACACCTAGACGGCATATGTTCGGTTGCCGGACTTGGTGGAAAACCGTACCGTAACGGTTCGTATGCCTATTATGTAAAAGAACCGGTAGTGTCCGATGATTTTAAAGGAGTAGGCCCATTTATATTAGCTTCGATAGCATATAATTACTGGGTGGAACAATCGAAAAATGATGTATGAGTACCAGCTAATGAGGGTTTCGCAGCAGTCTGTAACCGCAATAAAAAATCCTTTGAAATTTTAATAGTGTAAGAAATCCACAGGCTGAGCCTGTGGTGCGATAGGTGGTTAGACCCGAACAAATGTTTCGAAAGAAAAGGCCTCCCGTGATACAGTTTGGTTGCGGTTCACAACGCATCCGAACAG
>JAAYDK010000213.1 GCA_012729295.1 Spirochaetales bacterium
AAGCGATTTGCGGAATATAAGAAGGGTTTGATTAGTCAGGACGGCCTTGATACCGAAGTGGCGGTAAGTAACAAGATTATCGAAATAATCGATTACGGCCCTCAGGATCAGATTTCGCGTCATCTACAGTCGGAATTCAAGCACGACGGAGAAGGTGTGAGCCAGTTTCGCTTCGTGAAGCTTGTCGAGGATCAGCCATATGCGCTGATGAGTATTTTTTTGACCAGCTCTTTGGCTGAAGAAATCAAAAAGATGGACATTGCCCACCATAATTTTATCGAATTGATTACGATACATACGGGCAAGCCGGTGAAGACATTATCCCGATCGATTTCTGCAATCATTCCCGAAGAAGAGACTTGCAGAGTATTAAATGTAAAATGCGGCAGCGCGCATTTGTGGATGAAAAATATTGCCTACTTTGAAAATCAGGATATCGCTGGCATCAGTTACGGCGTATACAATGGGAATGTCTATGATTTTGCAGTCAATATCAACCTCAATAATCCACCACGAGGATTGCTCTAAACCATAGAAGCAGAATCATAAATCGTATCAATACCTCTTGTTGTTTTATTTTGACAATTGTATTATCAGTGTTAGTATCGAAACAAGAGGTATGCGAATGAAAACAATTATCCGGATGTTGCATGAGGCGGCAACAAGATTCCCAAGCCGTGCCTATACAACAAAAAAGACTGATGATGGTTGGAAGGCCTATACCTATCCCGATGTAGATGCACAATCGGATCAAATTGCAGCTTATTTAATCGGTCATGGGTGTGTAAAAACCTGTACGTTCGGGATTTTGGCAGAAGGCCGTCCGGAATGGATTATCGGAGAACTGGGTGTAATAAAAGCTCAGGGGATTTCGGTGCCGCTATCGATAAAGCTTACCCCCGAAGAGATTGCCTTCAGATTAAACCATAGTGAAGCGAAAGGGATTTTTTCTAGTTCGAACACTCTGGAAAATGTCTGTAAGGCGTTGGCTCTTGTCGATCACCCAGTGGTCCTTCATTATTTAGATTCGATGGACGAGCGATTACAAAAAGTCGTTGCAGAACGGAATTGGCAGGAACAGAAAGATTATGTCGTATGGGACGCCATGCTGGAAGACGGTAAGGCAATCCTGGAAAAATCTCCGCTGTTAGTAAAGGATGTCGAAGCACGCGTCGATGAAAACGATACGGTCAATATCTGCTATACATCGGGTACTACCGGAAATCCCAAGGGAATCATGCTTACCCATCTGAATTACTGGGCAAACAGCCATGATGCCGTTACGTTGTTCAAGCTACCCGACGAAGTCTTCGAAACCCTGATCGTACTGCCAGTCGACCACTCGTTTGCCCATACGGTCGGCATCTATACCTCTTTGCTCAAGGGAATCACGCTTCACTTTGTCGATGCCCGGGGATCGAATGCCTCCATACTGAGAAATTTCCCGAAGAATCTTCTCGAAGTCAATCCGGTATTCCTGATGACGGTTCCCTCTATAACGGGGAATTTTATGAAAAAGATGATACAGGGTGTTGCACAAAAAGGTGCGTTTGTTAACTCGATATTCGAAAAAGGCCTCCAGGCCGGAATCAAGCGTAACGGTGACGGATTCAACAGACCCTCATGGAAAGTGAGACTCGCGACATTCTTTCCCTATAAGCTGGCTTCTCTTCTTGTGTTTGG
>JAAYDK010000414.1 GCA_012729295.1 Spirochaetales bacterium
ATCTGGAGCAGGATGCACGGGCGTATGTGACGCGGCGCAAGCCGGGCAGACCACGCAAGGACGTGGCTGCAGAGGACGGGAGGACATGAGACGATGGCGCGTGTGAACACGTTTATTCTGGAATACGGGGAACGGCTGAAGGCGGGGGTCGACCTGAACACAACCCGGCCGCCGAAGAAGACGATGCAGCGGTTCATCCGGTTCTTGCGGCCGGTGACGGACGAGCGGCTGGCGGGCATGATCGACTATCCGCTGCACGAGATTGTGGTGATCGTGTTTATTGCCACGTTAGGCGGCGCCAGCACCTGGCACGACATGGAGCAGTTTGGCTATGCCTATGAGAAATGGTTCCGGAAGTTTCTGCGGCTGGCGAACGGGATTCCGGCGCACGATACATTCCGGCGCGTCTTCGGTCTGATCAAGACCGAGCAGCTGGAAGCGGCGACGGTCGGGTTTATCGCCGATGTGCTCACCCGGCTGAAAACGGTCCTCAAACTGAACAACACGGACGTGCGGCATATCTGTGTCGACGGCAAAGAGAGCCGGGGGACGGGGCGCAAGCGGGACACCAGCGAAGCGGTCAGGAACCTGCAGACCCTGCATATCTATGACAATTCCCACGGGATCTGCCTGTATTCACGCCAGATCGAAAATAAGACGAACGAGATCCCGGTTGCGCAGAGCATCCTGGGCAGCATGGATTTATGTGGCAGCATTGTGACGTTCGACGCCATGAACACGCAGAAGAAGACGATCGCGATTATCCGTGAACAGAAAGGTGATTACATCGGCGCGCTGAAAGGCAACCATGAAATCATGGACGGCGAGGTGAGCGACTATTTCACCAACGCACGCTGCGAACAGATCCGGGTCAAGGGTGTCGATTACTGCCGGAGCAGCGAAAAAGCGCACAACCAGGCGGAAACCCGGGAATTCTTCCTGACCCGCCAGGTCAGCTGGTTTCAGGATCTGGACCAGTGGTCGGGCTTGAAGAGCTCATCTGCTACAAGAAGAAGATGGTCAATCTGGTCACGGGTCTGGAAACAACGGAAGAACGTTTCTACATCACCAGCGTGACCGATGTGGTCCTGTGTGCCGATGCGATCCGCGGGCATTGGGGTGTGGAGAGCCTGCATTGGCATCTGGATGTGAGCTTCTCCAAAGATGACAACACCACGATGGATCGGCAGGCGTTCAGCAACCTGAGCCTGATCAACAAGATGTGCCTGTCCCTGCTCAAACTGTGCAAGCCCCTGTTCAAGAACAGCAGTGTCCGATCCATGCGCAAGCTGTTCGGCTGGAAGATGGCGGAGTCGCTGGCGGTCGTGCTGGGCTTCTTCAGTGATGAGGAACTGCTGGACGCGATCGGGTCGGCCGCCCGCTAAGCCGTTCAGCACAACATACCACGTTTGCCTTGCGGCTGCTTCCCCAGTCGCTTTTCGCGTCTTCGCATGTCGGCAGCCTGCATCGCTCGTACTGTGTCCTGACTTGTTATACCGCTTGGCCCTGATGTGTTATCCTTGGCGTTGCAGCTCATTTCCCGTCTGGCGTGAATTGATGCGTTTGTCGTGGCCATTATAGCGATCAACATCCCTTTATTGGTATATGTCAGGTAATATTGTATCACTTCAAAAAAACAAGGGAATTCATGCCGCTCCGGTACAGACCCCCGTTATCAGCCAAGCCGCCCTCGCCGAAGCAGCTCTTCCATTTGGTCGTTCTGTTCTTGAGCCAACCGCTCATTCAGACAGGATGAGGCTAGTCATCAAAAAAAAATGACTTATCCGAATGTCAATTATTTGGAAAAAACAGCAGAACACTTGAATTGTCAGGCAAATAATACTAACATTGATTAAAATACAGGAGTAAGGAGACTTTCACGATGTTGACACAATATAATCCTTATGAAAATGCGAAAGCGCAACTTGACAAGGTGGCCGGCATTCTCGACCTGGACAACGCAACGCAGGATCTTCTGCGGGAACCGATGAAAGAGGTGCACTTTACCATCCCGGTTAAAATGGATGACGGGTCCACGAAAATATTCAAAGCTTTCCGGATTATCCATAACGACGCCCGCGGTCCCGCCAAGGGCGGAATCCGTTTTCATCCACAAGAAACGGTTGATACGGTTCGTGCTCTTTCCATGTGGATGACCTGGAAGTGTGCCGTGGTCAATATCCCACTGGGCGGCGGCAAAGGCGGAGTCATCTGTGATCCCCACAACCTTTCACTGTCGGAACAGGAGCGGTTATGCCGCGGTTATGTCCGCCGGCTACACGCGCTGCTAGATCCCAATAAGGACGTGCCCGCGCCGGATGTGATGACTAATGGACAGCATATGCTTTGGATGCTTGATGAATATGAGGTCATAAACGGGGGCCATTATCCCGGTGTGATCACCGGCAAACCAGTGGGTATCGGCGGTTCGTTAGGTCGGACGGAAGCCACGGGATACGGCATTATTTATGTCCTGAAGGGCATGCTTTCTGAAATGGGCCTTGCGCTGGCCGATACGACGGCAAGTCTGCAGGGATTCGGCAATGTGGGCGAATATGCAGCCCGGATGTATACCGAATTGGGCGGCAGGCTGATTGCCGTTTCCAGTTGGAGCCAGAAAGACAACGCCTCATATACGATCAAAAGAGCATCCGGCTGTGATATCCAGCAGCTTGTCTCGTTTAAAGACCGCTATGGCAGCATCAACAAGGAAAAAGCCGCGGAGGCAGGTTATGAAGTTCTGCCTGGCGATCAGTGGATCAGCCAGGACGTGGACATCCTGATTCCGGCAGCTCTGGAGAACCAGATCACGCCGGATGTGCTGCCAAAAATCAGTCCCAAGGTCAGAATTATCTGCGAAGGGGCCAATGGCCCGACGACACCCGACTGCGACCCCATCATCAAAGCGCGGGGCATCGAACTGCTGCCGGACTTTCTGTGCAATGCAGGTGGTGTGACGTGCAGCTATTTTGAGCAGGTCCAGTGCAACATGAACTACTTCTGGAGCAAGGACGAAGTGCTGCAGAAGCTGGAGTATACCATGACGGAAGCTTTCCGCGCCGTATACAAGCTTGCCAGGGGAAAACAGCTCTGCATGCGCGATGCTGCGTACGTCATTGCTGTCAGTCGCGTGGCTGAGGCCGTCAAGCTGCGGGGCTGGACATAAGGCACACTGCCAGGGATCCGGAAGAAGGGGGCGGATGATTTTGCATGAGCAGGACTTAACGGCATTAGCTGAACGGGCCAAGGAACTTGAATGTGTCTATGCCGTGGACCAGATGCTGCAGAACCGAGTCCTGACCCTGCCTGACATGATGACCCGGCTGACGGAGATCATACCATCGGGTTTTTCCTGCCCCACTGCCGCCCGCGTCCGGATCTCGCTCTGGGACGATAGCTTCGAGACGCCAGGATTTACCGGAGCCGACGTGATTTGCCAGACGTCGATTTGTATGGATGACCAGGTCATCGGAGCCGTTATCGCGGCGTACCGTCCGGAACTTCTGGAAAAACCGTGCCCGTTGCTGAATTATGAGATCAAGCTGATGGATACGATCGCTGCGCGCATATCCCAGCTGGCCTTAAGCCGCCAACGCGAACTGACCTTGCTGGTCAACGTTCTCCGGCAACTTGATCCGGACATTCTCTTGAGCATGATCGAGAAGCTGGGCGTTTATTTGGAGCGCACGGTCGGCGGTGGTGCGTCAGCAATCGTCCTGAATCTGGGGTCATTAACCAGGCCGCAACGCGGGGAAGTCAACGCCCCGACAGCGACCTCGCGAATCGACACCGAGGCGCTTGCCCGCCGGATGATCAAGGCTGCGGTTTCCTATTTATCTCAGGATACGGTTTTTCAGCTGTTCACCGAATGGATTCATGATCAGCGCATTTTGGCTCTGGTCAAAATCGTCGACCGGAAAGACGCGCGCATCAGTGATATTCTCAACGCGGTCAAGAAGTATACCGCCACGTTATCCTTTCAATCAGCTCAATCAACTCGATCAGCCAAAATGCCTGCCCAGCTGTCGCATACTGAAACCTGGCTTTTGTCTGAACTGACGCATCGGTTCCTGACAAACGATGAGCGGTTGATCAATCTGGTTCTCAATGATATGAGCATTCCCGATTTCGAACCGCTGATCGAGCACATCATTGGCTCCGAGCGAAGCATGGGCAATGTAGGCGGAAAGGGAGCTGGGTTGTTTATTGCCAGCCAGATTCTGCGCCATGCCGCCCAAAGCGATCCGCTGCTGCAAGATATCCGTACACCGAACACTTGGTACATCGCCACAGATCAGATCCTTGATTTTCTGCGCTATAACCGGCTGGAAGAATTGAATTCCTATAAATACAATTCGATTTTTTACAATCGAATGACCTATGAAAATGTCGTGGCAAAAATAAAGAATGCCAAGCTGCCGCCGCAAACGGTGACCATGCTGCGCCTGGTACTAGAGGACCTGGGGGAGTCGCCGCTGATCGTGCGGTCCTCATCGCTGCTGGAAGATTCACACAATGGCTCGTTTAGCGGTAAATACAAGAGCCTCTTCTTATGCAACCGGGGCTCCCGACACGAGCGGCTGGATGCGCTGATGGACGCCCTGCTTGAGATATACGCCTCCATGTACAATCCCGACTCCCTTCAATACCGCAAAGAGCGGGGACTGCTGAATTTCACCGAGCAAATGGGCGTTTTAATCCAGGAAGTGGTGGGAACGAAAGTCGGGAAATACTACCTGCCGATCTATGCCGGGGTGGCTTTCGCGCGAAACCTTCTGCGCTGGTCGCCACGTATCCGGCCGGAGGATGGGCTGGTCCGGCTGGTCATGGGACTGGGGACACGGGCGGTGGACCGGGTGAACAACGACTATCCGGTCATGTTCGCACCGAGCCAGCCCCAGTTACGCATCAACCAGTCACCGGAGGAGATACGACGCTATTCACCGCGGCACATCGACGTGATCGACCTGGAACAGGGCTTTACGACCGTTGAAGCTACGAGCTTCCTGAGGGAAGCAGGGGCTGCGTTTCCCAATCTCCACCAGTACGTTTCCGTTTTCCACGATGATTTTCTGGAAACAAAGAACGCGTTCACCCTTGACACCGGACAAGACGACATGGTCGTGACGCTGCACCATGCCTTATCGCCTTCTGGCGACTTCGTGCCGAAAATAAACCGCATGCTGAAGGTGCTTTCCGAGAAACTTCAGTACCCGGTGGACATTGAGTTTGCCTATGACGGCCGGCATTTATACTTGTTGCAATGCCGCTCCCAAGGCGTCGGCCTGATGAAAAGCCCAGCACCTATCCCGCAGAACCTGCCGCACCAGGATATCCTGTTTACCGCCAACCGGTTTGTGCCCGATGGAATTTTATCGGAATTATCCTATCTGGTGTATGTGGACCCTGATGCGTATCACAAGTTGCCCCGACGTGAAGATTTGCTGGCGGTGGGTGAGGCCGTGGGCCTTCTGAACGAGGAGCTGCCCCGGCGCAAATTCATCCTGATCGGTCCCGGGCGCTGGGGCAGCCGTGGCGATGTCAAGCTTGGCGTGCGTGTCACATATGCCGACATATCCAACACGGCCGCGTTGATCGAGGTCGCCAGGGAGAAGTACGCCTACGTGCCCGAACTCTCTTTCGGAACGCACTTTTTCCAGGATCTGGTGGAGAGCGGCATCGTCTATCTGCCCCTTTATCCGGACCAGAACGGTGTTTTGTTCCGGGAGAGCTTTTTCCGCTGCAGTCCGAACCAACTTGCCCGGATCCTGCCCAGGTATGCCGGCCTGTCCGATGTCATCAAGGTGATCGACATCCCCGTCGCCAGCGGCGGGCGCTTCCTTTCAATTCACATGAATTCTGAGCTGGAAAAAGCCGTGGCGTTTTTATCTTCTGCCAATGCCCCATCGGCTGAACAGCCCGACGGTCAAGCCGCCGTGACCTGGCACAACTGGACCTTGGAGACCGAACAGGAGCACTGGCAATGGCGGTACTACATGGCCAGGCAGATCGCCGACGCCATGGACATGGAAGCCTATGGCGTCAAGGGCGTCTATTTGTTCGGCAGCACCAACACAGGGGAAACCGGTATCGGCAGCGATATCGACCTTCTGATCCATGCGGAAGACGACCCAGCCAGGCTGGAACAGCTGAGCCACTGGCTCGACGGGTGGAGCCAGGCGCTGGCCCGGATCAACTTTCTGCAAACGGGGCACGATACCGAGCGGCTTCTGGATGTCCACATCGTGACGGATGAAGATATTGCCAAGGGGAATGCCTTCGCGGTCAAAATCAATTCATTTACGGATCCGGCCACTCTGCTGCGCGTCAGGGAACCGGCCGGTCAGGAAAAAGAGGCCGCTGCGGACATGCCGCAGATCTCGGAATAAATCCGTTGGCACATGATGCCGGAATATAATACCCGGCAAGCTGCGCCTTGCACGGCTCCAAAAAGCCAAAGCCCTGATCAGGCGATGCGGCGGGATACGGTGTATCCATTCACGGTAGACCCTGTATATTCAGTTTGATGAACAGTCAATTGGAAACGCCGATGCTGCTACTGCCATGCTCTCTGGGTCGTGCGTTCGGAAGGCGACTGGCCTTGATACATTCGCGGTAACACGTGAGCTGGTTTCACCACTCCGACTTCGTTAGAATATATGGAGAAGGGGGCGAACAAAATGAAATCTCTCGCGGATACTTTTCAGCTGCATAAATGGTGTAACAATTCCTTGTGTCGGTTTCGGCACATGGCAGATACCAAACGGCCCGGTTGCTGTCCGTGCCGTCCGGGAAGCCCTATCGGCCGGGTACCGTCACATCGACACGGCCGCCCTGTACGGCAATGAGGAAAGTGTCGGCAGAGCTCTCCGTGAAAGTGAACAGGACAGAGAAACGATTTTTGTCACCAGCAAGCTGAGAAATACGGAACACGGCTACGAGGCCACACTGGCTGCTTTCGACCGGTCGATGAAGCGACTCGGCTTTGATTACCTTGATCTGTATCTCATTCATACCCCGCACCCCAAGCAGCACATGGACCGTTGGCAGGAAGTGAACGCCGGTTCATGGAAAGCTTTTGAAGAACTGTATGAAGCAAGCCGCATCCGTTCGATCGGGGTGAGTAATTTCATGCCTGAACACCTGGACGCACTGCTTGAAACAGCCAAAATCATGCCCATGGTCAACCAGATCCGCCTTTTCCCCGGTGTAACCCAGGACGAAACCGTGCAATACTGCAGGCAACGAAACATCTTGTTGCAGGCCTATAGCCCGCTGGGAACAGGCAAGGTGTTTGCTATGCCGGAAATGAAGCCGCTTGCAGCCAAATACGACAGGACTGTCGCTCAGATCTGCCTGCGCTGGAGTCTGCAGATGGGTTTTCTGCCGTTGCCGAAATCTGCCAACCCGTACCGGATCAGGGAAAACGCCGCACTGTTCGATTTCGAGCTGTCTGCTGAAGATGTCGCGGCCCTCGCCGCCCTGCCAACCTGAAACGCTCAGGGGGAGCGTCGTTCTGCCTCTTGTTTGGCGCCTCGGTAAAAGCCAGAAGAAGCTGCTTGTACGTCATCTCAGCGATCACGTTGAACACGCCGGATCACGCGCGCCTTTTTACGTGTCCAAACGGCGCCGCATCAAAACGTATTGCGCTGCTTTTGGCATTTCAAGACATCATCCCAGAGCGACATCGAGCACCATCATCACGACAAACCCCAGCATGGCTCCTATTGTTGAAATGTCCGTTTTCGAACCGCCTTCTTCTCTTTGTGCTTCGGGAATCAGTTCCTCAACAACAACATATATCATGGCGCCTGCCGCAAATGCGAGTGCATACGGCAGGATTGGCTCTATGCTGATGACAGCAAGCGCGCCCAGAACACCGGCAATGGGCTCGACAATCCCCGAAGCTTGCCCGAAAATGAAAGCCTTTGTCCGGCTGAAGCCCTCGCGTCGCAGCGGTATCGATACAGCTGCTCCCTCTGGAAAATTCTGCAGCCCGATGCCGATTGCCAATACGATCGCACCTGCCAGCGTCGCAGAAGACCCTGTGCCTGCAAGAACCGCCCCAAAAGCTACGCCAACGGCCAGTCCTTCGGGAATATTGTGAAGGGTTATCGCCATGACCAACAAGACACTTCGCTGCCACCTTGTCTTCAATCCTTCTGCGTCGGTCGTATTAAGTCCCAAGTGCAAATGAGGAAGCAGTCGATCAACCAGATAAAGAAATCCCCCACCGAGAAGAAAACCGCTTGCAGCCGTGAGAAAGGCAACCTGCCCCAATTCTTCTGCCAACTCAATTCCAGGCGCAAGCAAAGACCAGAAGCTCGCCGCAATCATAACCCCGGCGGCAAACCCAAGCATGCCGTTCAGGACTTTTTTGTTGATGGTTTTGAAAAAGAAGACGAGAGCGGCCCCTGATGCGGTGATCCCCCAGGTGAAGAGGGTTGCCAGCAATGCCTGGTGTACAGCGCCATATTGACTCATCCATCGGACCACGAAAAACACCTCCGGAATCATTTTGACAGAATCTATTATAGTGCATTTTTGCAGCAGACGTCATGGCAACCAGGATGCAATGCCTCTAACGGACGATGCAGCCCAAAATGCCGACGGTGTTCCTTCTGCTCCGTCGCTGTTGCTCATGTTCTGGATTCCGATGAGCTAATTGCGCAGTCTGGAAACTATTGAGGGAGTAAGGCAGTCAGGATGCGAAAAAAGAATTTTCTACCAGACCAGCCTTGAAAAAGGCTGGTTTTTCTAATGGTAGCAAAAGTGAAGTGTGAAATTCCACTGATTATTTATCGGCGGACAAAGGCTATGATGACAGCAAATTGATTCACAAGCTGATGGATCCACCGTATCGCATCAAACCGGTCATTGATAACCGGTATCTGTGGCGGGATGAAAAGGAACGAAACCTGCCGGGTCACCCGGCGGTTTACTACAATGAGCGCGGTGAGGTTTTCTGCTATGCGGCAAAAGACGGGAAAAAGCGCACGATGAGCTGTGATGGTTATGAACGCAGCCGCAACAGCCTGCGCAAGAAATGTCCGGTCAAAGCGTACGGGATCGCGTGTCCGAGTCATGGGCAGTGTCCGCACCAGGGCGGGATCCGGATTCCGCTGGCCACAGATCCCCGCATCTTCACCGCGGTTGATCGCAGCAGCTACAAATTCGATCGCGAGTATGATTTTCGGACATCGGTCGAACGCGTGAACGGCCGTCTGGATGTCAGTTTTGGCTTCGAGCAACACACCATCCGCGGAAAAAGAAAAATGACCATGCAGTGTTGCCTGGCCTTGACCGTGATGTTGACCATGGCCATTGGGCGTATCGAGCAGAAGCAGCCCCAGCTGATGCGAAGTCTGGTCACAAGCGCCTGACGAAGTCCCCATACGCCAGTCAAAGACCACGTGCTGGTCTGCTTAGCGACCCGTGAGAGCATAATCCGGGCTCTTTGGTGTACCGTAATCCCCTGTTTTGGCCTTACACAGGTGATTCCATGGCCTGTTTGCTCATCCGATTGTTATATCGGGTCCTATGCTTTTGTATCTCACTGGAAAAAATACATACAGCGCAATTAGCTCAACGCGGAGGATGCTTCAGAATGGCGGCGAAATGGTGTATGATAGGGCGGCAGAAAGGGGGCGATGGCCATCGACAACGCAACAGGAAACCAGACCGCGGGCGATACCCTGCCCCTGTCCTGGCTGGACCGGCCAGCCGAGCGCTGGAATGCTGCGCTGCACGGGATCATGGCGCTGGTGACATTGGCGACACTGTCTGTCCTGATCAGCCGCATCCGGGACGGATTCGTCTACGACGCCGTCTTCCTGCTCGGCCTTCTCCTGATGTTCTCAGCGTCGGCAACATACCACGCCCTGCCGGCCTGCAGCCGCTGGAAACAGGTCTTTCAGAAACTGGACCACCTGGCGATCTATGTGGCGATCGCAGGCACGTACACGCCGGTCGCCATGTCCGTCATCGGCGGCACCTGGGGTCTTGCGATCTGCGTCCTGCAATGGCTGCTGGCGCTTTCGGGGCTCGTTTTCAAGAGCGTGACGTTTCGGAAAAGCAGGTTCCTGCTGGTCCTGTCGGTTGTCCACTACGTCCTGATGGGCTGGAGCATCGTCCTGTTCCTGCCGTTTTTGCCCGTCACCCTGCCTGCTCCGCTTTTTTTGCTCATGCTGGCCGGGGGGATCTTCTACAGCGCCGGCCTGGTCTTCTTCGCCGGCAAGCACCGTTACAGCCACGTCATCTGGCATTTGTTCGTCAACGGCGGCGCTCTTTGCCACCTGGCTGCACTCGTCTGGCTGCGCTAGAGAGCCGCGTAGATCGTCGCGCGCAGGCGCGGAATAAAGCGGATGTGGTCCGCGGGGAACCGCTGGACCATGTAGACGATCGTCATGTCCTCGTTCGGATCGACGCAAAACCAGGTTCCTGCCGCGCCGTCCCAGCCGTACTCGCCGGGGCTGAGCAGGCTGCCGCCGGGAATCGGATCGAGCAGCGTGCGCACCGCCAGTCCGTAGCCAAAGCCCTGGAGCATTTCCCATGGGATCGACTGTAATTGTTCTGCGGTCAGGTGGTTTCGCCTTAGCAGATCGACGGAACGCCGGCTGATGATCCGCTGGCCTTCCAGGGTGCCTCCGCCCAGCAGCATGCGGGCGAAGCGCGTGTAGTCAGAACGCGTGCTGAACAGACCCGCGCCGCCGTATGCGATCCAGGGCGGCCGCGAGGGGTCTCCCGGCGTCAGGCTGTTGGCCGGGTTCGGTCGCAGCTGACCGTCTGTCTCGCCGTAGAGGGTTGCCAGCCGGTCGAGCTGCTCAGGCGGGACAAAAAACCCGGTGTCGCGCATGGCGAGCGGATCGAGGATCGCTTCCTGCAAATAGGCCGCGAGCCCCATGCCGCTGACGACCTCGATCACCGCGCCGATCACATCCAGCGACAGGCCGTATAGCCAGCTGGCGCCTGGGTCGAAGCAGAGGGGAATCTGTCCGAGCCGGTTGGCCAGTTCGGGCAGCGAGATGGGTTTGCCGTATTGCTCCTGCATGAGGCGGCCGATCGCCTGGCTGGCGGGATGCTCGCCCTGGTGATACGGGATGCCGGAGGTCATCGTCAGCAGGTCGTGCAGCGTAACCTCGCGCGCAGCCGGGCGCGTGTCCCAGCCGTCGCCCTTGCGGACAAAGACCGACGGGGCCTTGAACCCGGGCAGATAGGCGCTGACCGGATCGCGCAGGTGAACCAGGCCTTTTTCGTATAACGTCAGGAACAAGACGGCCGTGACCGGCTTGGTCATCGAGAAAATCCGGAAAATGGTATCCGGGGTAATTGGCTTTTTCGCGGTGAGATCGGCATAGCCGACCTGTGTGGCCAGGATGGTTTCGTTGCGGCGCGTTACCTGAAGGCTGATCCCTGCGGCTGCGCCGGACTGCACGGTTCGATCGAGCCATTGCCGGGTTGCGGAAAAATCGTAGCGTTGGACGGCCAAAGTTTCCACCTCCATTTGCTGTTGCGTTACAATTCTATTATGACGGTTTCAGCTTGCCGGAGCAAGGCGGATCGGCCAGGACGAAGCGCCGGATCGCCTTGGCGAGACCGTCGTCTTCGTTGGAAGCTGTGACATGGTCGGCGACGGCCAGCAGCGATTCGGTGGCGTTGCCCATGGCAATGCCCAGGCCGGCCCACCGGACCAGGTCCGTGTCGTTGTCGGCGTCGCCGATGCCGATCACGTCAGAGGCCGGGATCGCCAGCTGGCGGCACAGCGCGCGGACCGCCTGGCCTTTGCCGGCCAGCGGGTGGAGAAACTCGAGAAGGAACGGGGCCGACCGGACCGCCTGGTAACGGTTTTGCCAATCCGGCGGGATCGACCGCAGAACAGCTTCCACCTGGTTTGGATCGCCGGTTGCCATGACCTTGATCAGGGGGGTGTCGGGCGGCAAGCTGGCGAAGTCGATCACCGAGGTCTGGATCGTGTTGAAGCGCGC
>JAAYDK010000214.1 GCA_012729295.1 Spirochaetales bacterium
AACAGTATTCCGATAAATCCTCCGGTAAAGGTCAGTACGATTGCCTCTGTGATGAATTGCCCCATAATCACGGCAGGCGAGGCTCCCATGGCTTTCCGAATGCCAATTTCCTTTGTCCGTTCTGCAACCGAAACAAGCATGATGTTCATAATTCCGATACCGCCGACTAAAAGCGAGATAGCTGCTATCGCCGATAGGAAGGTACTGAATGTTCCGGTAATCTGCTCTGCCATTTCTGCAAGAGACGCGGGAGAGAACAGATTATAGGCATCGGACCCAACTAATGAATTCAGATAGTTTTCGATTTCGTCAGAGACAGCTAAGGGATCTGCTCCGTCGGTAATGCGTACCACATACGAACCGACGTTTGCCGGTTTCACGAAACGCTGCGAGTAGGTGTTGTAGGGGATGAAGGCACTATTATTGAATGAAAGATTAAACGATGCGTCTTTCGGTTCCATCACCGCTACCACAAGGTAGCTTTTCGCTTGGTTCCTAAGGATGCTTACATACTGGCCTACTGCATTACCGTCGGGGAAAAGCGTTTCGGCAAGGCTTGACCCTAGGGCAACGACCTGACGGCTCGCGAGATTATCGGCCATAGTAAAGAAATCGCCTGTGGCAGCATGATAATCAAGGATCTCCGCATAGGTAGACAGTACACCGTTAATCGAGGCTGATGTCGTTTCTTGGCCGTATCGAAGCGTAGCGGCATTCGAGTTAATCGGTTGGACAGTTCTGATGTTATCGACGTTTTGAATCAGCTTGTTGCCAAATTCTTCATTAAATTCCAAAGCGGCTTTCTGAGTTCTGTTCGGGAAGATGGTGACCATCTCCAGACCACCTTCGACGATGCTTTGCGTAATGCTCTTGGTAGCACTCTCGCCCAGCGTGAGAATCGCGATTACCGAGGCCACCCCGATAACGATTCCGAGTAATGAGAGAAATGTCCTTAACTTGCTGGCCATCATGTCCTTTAACGCCAGTTTAATATTCTCCCAAATCATCCTAGACCTACACCTTGCCGTCTCTCAGGCGAATCTGACGGCGACAGGTTAAGCCGATATCTCTGTCGTGAGTAACCAAAACTACGGTTCTGCCTTCGCTGTTGATTTCTTCGAACAGCTCCATTATTTGTCTTCCGGTATTCGAATCCAACGCCCCTGTAGGCTCATCAGCCAGCAGAATGGAAGGATTGTTCACTAAAGCACGCGCAATGGCAACCCGTTGCTTCTGCCCACCAGAAAGTTCGTTCGGACGATGATGCATGCGGTCGACAAGCCCTACCCGTTCCAATGCATTTTTTGCCCGTTCCTTACGTTCGCGGACTCCGACATCTCCTGCATAGAGCAGCGGTGTCATCACATTTTCCAAAGCATTTATTTTTCCAAGCAGGTTAAACTGCTGAAATATAAAACCAACCTTCTGATTGCGGATAAACGCAAGTTCTGCTTCAGTCATTCCCATCGTACTTTCGCCGTCGATCTGTATGATACCGTCAGTCGGAGTATCTAGACATCCGATGAGATTCATCAAAGTCGACTTACCCGATCCTGACGGACCCATGATAGCGGTGAATTCGCCTTCTTCAATTAAAAGCGTAACACCATCCAAAGCTTTTACTACGATGTCCCCCATCGCATAATATCTACGAACATTATAGAGGGAGATTACTTTATTAGCCATCGAAACCCCCTATCTATCGCCCCATAAACGGTCCGCCGGGAGAACTGTTTACCATCATGTTAAACAAGCTGTTGCCACCCGTTGGCGTAACGAGCAGCGTATCTCCCGCCCGGATATCCCCCGAGAGAATCTGTGTCATTCCTTCCCCTAGATATTTAGTTGTTACGGTAACCGAAACTGGATTACCGTCAGCTCCTTTTTTCGTCACCGTGCTGACGTTTCGGCTAGTCGCGACAGCCGAAGTGGGAACTACCAGCATACTCGATTCGGAAGGAACCGTAATCGTTCCTGCGAATGTGAATCCGGGATAGATTTCTTCAGGAGGATTTTCAATGGTCAATTCGACATCCAGCACCCCTATACCCTGATTCGTGGTTCTTCCGAGCATTGGAATATAGGTTACGGTAGAGGGAATCGTCTTTCCGCTCAGCGCATCGAAGGTTAACTCGGCATTCATCCCGATTTCTACGTTCTGAATATCGATTTCATCGATTTCTACCGTAGCCTTCAGTTTACTACGGTCGATAATAATCATTGCAGGAGTCCCCGCTTCGAAATATCCGCCCTCTTCGATATTAACTGCTGCAACCAGTCCGTCGAAATTGGCTTTCGCTTCGGTATAATCCAGACTATTTTCTGCTTGAAGTAATTGCAGCTCATACAATTCGAGATCTCTTTGTGAACCGGTCAGACGGGCTTCTTCGATGCGTGATTCAATATTTGCGACATTGTAGCGTTGATTCGTGTCGTCGATCTTTGCCAGAATATCACCCTTAGCGACACGGTCACCCTCTTTTACATTAACCTGAGTAACTGCACCGGTTGAGCGAAACACAACTGTCTGTGTCTGAAAAGCTTCTACCGAACCGGATAGATCGATTACTTGAGAATAGACGGTCTCGGTTACCTTTACTTCTGTAGGACCCGTGATTGCCGCACGAGTCTGCACCGGTTGCGTAAACGGCAATCTTTGGTTGGTTTTATAAAATTGGTATACGAAAAAACCAAGCGCGATAATCAGAATAAAAATCAAGTATCCGATGATTCGCCTGATTCGGCGCTTGCGTAATTTTTTCTTCAATGCGGAACGAACCTGCATCTCGGTTGTCTGGACAGAATCGTCTTGTCCTCTGCTCTCCCTCATATTGTGCTATGCTCCTTTATCCTTCTCTATCCGACTATTGCTGCAAAAGCCTAATCTTATTCGCTAATATCAATGCGTTCAACTTATGTATCTGCTGTTGATATGCATCGATTTCCAGACTTAGTTTTGCGTTGTTAACCTGGCTTTCAGTACCAAGACCTCGTGTGAAACGCTCTTCCGCTAAGGCCAGCACCTCTTTATGATAGGCTGCCGATTGTTCAAATTGCTGAAGCGAA
>JAAYDK010000023.1 GCA_012729295.1 Spirochaetales bacterium
GAGCGGCTATCGACAACTATCTAGAAACACACGGAATGGATAATCCCTATAAGAAAAACGTGGCGAAAATCATCTGCGAATGCAAGGGAATCACCGATCAGCAAATCGAAGAACTCGTAAAGACAAAACAAGCTGTTACGCTCGACCAGTTACGCGATATTACACAATTCGGTACGGTTTGCGGAAAATGCCGCTATCGGGTATATCAGTTGTTCGAAGAGTACAAGCACATCTACAACGTCTGAAAAGTCGTCTTCTATGTAGCGTTGAACTCGCTGCCTCCGATAAATTCCCGAAGCAGAGAGTCGGTAGGTACGTGATCTGCGGGAATTGGATAGACATTTTCCAAGAATGCCAAAAGTCTTCGTGCAATCGGATAGGCGTCGTGTGAATCTGGTTTGACAGTTTTAAGCAACGGTTCGGCATACGGTTTTAGGACTGCCAACTCGTATTCAAGCGCCGAATTTATCATGATGTCAGCCTGATTCTGATACGGAAAGATGTGGTGAGCTTCACCACGCTCGACCGAAGGCCACATGAGCAGTGTCGTTTCGGCAGAGGTCCCGCGGGTTCTGTTGTCTCGAACTATGCGTCTGATGATGCGGTTGTCGGTAGTTGAAATCCTGTTATGGTCGTCAAGGTTCAGTTGCGTTAACGCTGATATATAAATCTTGAACGTGGTTTTTCGATCGATATTGGGGATCAATGCAGGATTCAGGCCGTGGATTCCTTCGATTACTAAGATTGTACTTTCTTTCAACGTTAGCGTTTCGCCTGTCCAGTACCGTTTTCCATTTCCTTTAAAATCGAAGCGAGGCAGCTCTACCGTTTTGCCGGTGTAAAGATCGTGTAGATTCTGGCGGAACAGGTCCAGATCTAGTGCTTCGAGTGCTTCGAGATCGGGATTACCGTTTTCATCCTTCGGGGCTTCTGATTTCGGTCTGTAATAATTATCCAGAGATATCTGTACGGGATCATGACCGAGCAGTCTAAGCTGTAGAGCCAGGCGTTTTGAGAATGTCGTCTTTCCTGAAGAAGAGGGGCCTGCGATAAATACGACTTTAACCGCTCCCTTTTCTACTACATGGTCGGCTGTCTCTGAAATTTTTCGATGCTGGAGATCTTCGTTCATTCTGATAAAAGTCGCTATCTCGTTCGAACCGCAAATTGCATTCATCGCTCCGAGGCAGTCGACTTTCAGTATATTCCCCCACATCTTGTACTCTCTGAAAACCGAGAAAAGCAACGGATTGTCCTTGAAAGCATCCATGTGCAGATAATTCTTAGAATGCGGATATCGCAGCAGCAAACCCCGATCACCATATTGACGTAAGTCCCAGAGCGAAACCAGTGAAGTCCTCGGTAGAAGCGGTTCATAGCTGATATCGAGATAGTTGGCGCACCGGTACAATGTAAGGGTCGGATCGTTACGGTACGTGAGCAATGTCGCGGTTGCAGAAAATCCTACTTTGTTAAAATATGCAAGCGCGTCCCGATACGATAGCACTTCGCGTTCGATCAAAAGGTTCTGTCTCACCAAATCCTGCATACGTTCCCTGAGTGCAACGATATCCTTTTGTTCGATTGCATAGATATCTTCGTACGTAAAGTAATATCCGTCGCCCAGCGAATGCCCGATTACCAGTCTTCGCTCGGGAAACAGCTGCCGGCTCGCCATCGCCAGCAGATAGCTCATCGTGTGGCGGTACATCCGTTTGCCGAGATCGGAAAAAAGAAGCTGGAATTCCAAAACTACATCCGTTTTTAATCGAGCGGAGAACGGGAGCAGTTCGTTATCCGCTCGTATTGCGACTACCGGATTGTCGATATAGTTCAATTGTTCCGTATCTAAGCCGAAACAACGTATCAGGCAATCCTCGACCGTGATTCCCGAAGGAACCTGGAAAGTACTGCCCTGATATGTGAGCTTAATCATTCTCTCGGATTTTCCTTGCTTCATGTCATCTCCTGAAATGGTTTCTTTTGATGGCCTTTGCGTATCGTGCTACGGTCGAGCGGATACCCCCAGTAGGCTGCTTCAAGTACCCGTATGACATCCTGGGTGTCCATCTCTTCAGGGCTGGTTATCATGGCTGCGTCATACACTGCCATTGACGCGATCGTATTGAACTGAGACGGACTTATCGCTTTTCTTCCGTCGGCGGCAAGAATATCGTAGAATCTCGCAGGCAGAGTCTGCTGACACGATTGCCTGAGGTTTCCGGCAAGTTCTTTCATCCTTGACAACAACATTTCGGCTGCCTGCTCGTCGGTACTCTGATTCGGATCGATCGGATGATTCTTATCCAAATTCCGATAGAGATAGGCAAGACGTTCGTATGCCTTATGCATATGGTATTCGATTGTATACGGAGCTAGTATCGCAAGGCATAGTGCATAGGGAATCGGACATACGGCACCAATACAGTTGGCAATAGCTTGTGAAGAGCCAGCTCGGGAATACGAACAGGCTAAACCGGTCAGATAGCCTGCCAACGCCAGTTGGAAACGTGCTTCGGTATCGAACGGGGTCGACGTACCTCTGGCAGCCCATGCAAATTCCAGCTGTAGCGAACGAAGTGCTAATGATATGCTGATTCGATTCGACGCAAGTCCGATTGCCGATTCGATGGCCAGCGCAATCGATGCCAGAGCTCCCGAGGCAATGTGTCCTTGTTGAAGCGAACGTGTCGTCTGAGGATCGATAATCGTTACATCACACACGAGGTTGCTTGATGAAAAATATAGCCGCCTGCCGGTTCTGGATGAAGCGACGATAGCCGATTGCATCGCTTCCACTCCGAATCCGATCATCGTCGGTATTGCAATGACGGGAACGAGGTGTTCTTTCATTGCTCTCAGTCCGACATAGGCGGAAATGTCTTCGCCTCCACGCGAAATAAGCAATGCACATGCTTTTGCGGTATCGATGACTGAGCCGCCTCCGATTGCGATAATCCCGTCATGATGGCCGAGACGAAATTGCCGGGCACAATGCTTCACCAATACGGTCGATGAACCCGATACGACGCCCTCGATAGTCTCGAAACTCATCGTCTGATTTAATGCACGGGTAACTAGGTCGACAACGCCTGCCTGACGGGCACCGGCAGATACGATGAGCAAAGGGTATAGGATGTTTTGTTCTGCGACCACCTCGGCGATGTTCTGTAGAGCATCGTGACCGGCCAGCAATCGATGCCTACCGCTAATCGTATGATGTCCCTGCTGAATCATCTTGACCTCCGCAGGCTGTCTGATTTAGATGGCAGTTCGCCATTCTGTATCTTTAGATTCGGATGGTCGGCCATGAACTGCAGTAAAGGCGTGACGCCCTCTTTTGCATGAAGATTTTTCATGAAGACGATGCCTTTTCGACATAACTGTTCGATCTTTGGCACGATAGAGGTAAAGTCGGCTGCCGAGATTAGCGCAAAGGCAAGTTCGATAGGATCCGTACCGTCGCTGAGTAGTGTCAACGCTTCATAGGTTTGCATCTGCTCTTGACGAAGAAAAGAAAGATTAGAGAGTGACAATGCAGCCTTTACCTCGTGAAGATTTGTCCAGCCGGATACGACCAGCGTTTCGGCTAAATGAACGAGCGCTGTAGTGCGTCTGTTTTGTGCACAGAGACCTGCACAATATTCGGCGTATAGAATATTCGTTGCGGTCTGTCCGTTTTGTGTAGCGACACGATTTGCCTTAGTTGTCGTATATACTTGTGAAAGCAATGATAAGCCGACTGATACCATGCTTTCCATGAAGACATGTCCCGCTTCGATGATACTCGTAGTTAGGTCGAAAAAGGAAGCGCATGCAATCGATGCCAATTCGTGTGCATCGGTAAAGATTGCGAATCGCGCGTCGATAACCAGCGCCTGTACCTGATGACATGATATCGAATGATGGCCAAATAAAATCCATCCTGCCGGAAGCGTATATGGTTCGGCACCCGATAAGGTGCGACACAACGCAGAAGAAATTTCGTATGCCTGCTGGTTTCCGCATGCGATTATTGCATCACACTTACCGTTACTATACACGAGCTGCAGGTTTTCCAACGAACAATCGTCTTTGCCGTATTCGATAATCGAGATATCAAAGGGTGCGATACGTTTTAAGAGTGAACGTATCTTCGCTCGTTTCTTCTCAGTCGAGAGAACGACGAGGGGGTGGGTTACGCCTTCTTCGCGAAGCGAACCGTAAAAAGCATCTGCTGAAAGCATTCCGTAAAAGAGGTTGCAATCTACCGTATAGTCGATCAATTGCTTTGTTTGTTTAATCAACGCCATGGATGCTTCCTCGCTTTTGAAACGGTAGTGCGGCATACATGTTCAGACGTCTTCCACATGACTTAACGGGCATCTGGTAACGTTTTACCGTACGCATTGCAATGCTTCTGGGATACAGATAAAGCAGCGAAACCGAAATCAGTTGAATAAAGCGAAGTGTAATATTCGCAGGACCTTCAAGGAATACTCTTTGGTTAGCTATACATTGCGAAATCGACTCGTAACCGTGCGACAGTACGGTAAACTCGTTGAACGAGCGCATCCTACAGGTTGTGACATTCGACGGAGGAGCATCCGATTTCATCAAGCTCTCGTAATCGTCTAACGAAAGTCGTTCGATGCGGTTTGCGTGTTTATAAAGGGAGAGCTGGACTACATTGGGCTCAACGACAAACGTAAACAGCGTTCCTTCTGGAATTTCACTTACCTGACGCATCATGCGCCCGTCGATTTTTGAGGCTCCCTGGACCTGCCTCCCGATTACGTTGAGTAATAGACGTATCTTCATGCACCTCAGATTGTGCCAGATTCGACGGTAGGACATCTCAAACTCCTCGTATGCATATTACTGTCACTACGGCTCTTACGCAAGGGTCTGAAGTAACTAGGGATTTTTGATTCGCCTTGACACACCGGTGGTCCGACAGTAGAGTTGAATCTTGTAAGGATATACATGACGACATCACATGGAAACGGAAGAAAATATCTAGTAATCGACTTAGCCGTAGAGAAATGGGAAGTCAGGCAGATACCGTACGACCAATATCTGGAGTATCCGGGCGGGGAGGCGCTTGCACTTTACCTATGGTCGCTGTATGCAGAAAACCTAGCTTCTATCGTACCCCTTTCGGAAGCAAATCCGTTGTGTTTTGCAGCCGGGGCGCTTACCGGAGCTAAAGTTGTTTGTTCCACATCATTATCGGTTGCAACCAAATCTCCCGCTACCGGTCTTGTAGCAGTTGAATCGAGCCGCTCTTTTATCGGATTGTCCCTAAAAAGAACAGGTTGGGATGCAATCGTATTGCTTAATAGTGCTCGTCGTCCTACGGTAATAAAAATCGGCACGCTCAACGTCGAATTTACGACATCTGAACGGCTAAACGGGCTTACCTGTACCCAGACTATCGAAAGTCTGCAACCGACTTCAGAAGAAAGGATCATGTGCATAGGTCCAGCTGGAGAAAATCTGGTTCCTTTTGCTACGATATGCTCCGACGACGGACTCTCGCTAGGGAGAAGCGGAATCGGAGCGGTGATGGGAGCAAAACGGATTAAGGCGATTGTCGTTTCATTAGGCGATTACGAAATATTACCTGTTGATTTCGAAGCGATGAATGATGCTGACTCGACACTGAGGGCTTGTCTTGCAAAAAGCCCCTATATCCGTTCTTTACAGGAAGCCGGTTCGTTAGATCTGGTCGAACGTGCAATGAAGCGCGGGTATGCAGCAGTCAACAATTTTGCCAATAGAACCGATCCAAGACTATTACACCTGGGTACACAGGAATGTGTTCGTAAGTATTCGTTAGAAGGTATCGGATGCGACGAGTGTCCCTTCGATTGCAGAAAGAGGCTCGTGCTCGGCGATGGGAAATCGCTTACGCTCGCAGGATTCGAACAAGCGATTGCCTTAGGTTCGAATATCGGTAATTATGATATAAGTCTAGCTTCAGCTTGGAATACGTTATCGCTTAACGTAGGGCTCGACCCAGTTTCTGTCGGTAATGTGCTGGGGTGGGCAATCGAAGCCCAAGAACGGAAAATCATCGATTGGGCTCCGATGCTGGCCTGGGGGAAAACCGATTCTATTGCAACGGTAATCGAGCAGACGGCAATCCGCAAGGGAATCGGTGCTCAACTTTCTCTTGGAGTCCGCCAGCTTTCGAGCCAATTCGGCTTAAAAGAAGCTTCGTGTCATATCGATGGATTGGAAATGGCACCGTATGATGTAAGAGGGGCATGGGGAACGGCGGTTTTAATGGCAATCGCCGAACCGTTTCCTCTTATTCCCGAAGTCTTGCTACCGAATGTAAGAAAAAATGCAATACGGACTAAGGCCAAGTGGATAGTTTTCCAAAGAGAACTGATGGTGGCTGTCCGTACGCTCGGGTTGTGCCCTCACGCAGCTGTTGCAGCGGTATTCGAATACGGTAGGCACGGATATCTGAAATACCGGCCGGTCGCCAGAACTCTTTATTCTCTTCCTTCACTAGGGGTTCGTTATGCCGAACCTAGAATCTTAGAACGCATGTATCTCGGCATCACAGGTAAGGCGTGCCCTACCGAAGGATTGTTAAAGATCGGTAGGAATGCTTCAGCATTATTACAAAGCATGAATTCGGTGATGCGTACATCTTTATCACCGACATCAATACCTTTGAGGTTTCTTGTCGATCCTAAGACAAATCACAAAGAACGCGTAACGCTACCCTGGAAAGAATTGCGTACGGCGTATACACGTTGCGCTATCTCATCGAAACGGAAAATCCGGTAAGAAGCCTACCGCTTGACAGGGACTCGATCCGTATACAGCCATCGCGGATGACCGCAATACTTGGATCGTGCTCGCTTCGTTGTCTGGAAGCAGATCCCGGATTGAGCACTACCGGTCCATCCGGAATTTGCGAGAGATGCGGTATATGCGTATGTCCTTGAATGTATATATCATGTTCGGAAAGTTTTACCGGAGCTTCCTCCCAGCCATAGATGACGTCGCCATGAGTCACGAAAACCAAGTTCTTATCACATTGGATCGTCCTATATCTCGGGGGAATCGGAAATAAATATTCACTGAAAAGCCATGGCGGATCGCAATTCCCCCTGACCATGAGCCAAGGAACGGGAGATAATCGAATGATATCGAACATGGCCAATCCCTGATGTGTACCCAGGTCTCCTGCAAAGATTATTGCATCTGCTTTTTCTGCTACCGCATGGGCGGTAATCATCTTCATGCTTTCAACATTTCCATGTATATCGGAACAAACGACAAAACGGTTCATGAAATGATAGTAGTGACAACAAGTCTTCTCGTAAAGCTCTTTTTCGATTGACCCTTGAGAATATCGTGTCTTACAATTACATGACGTTTTGAATCGAATTCCCTTAGGAGTCGCATATGATGGAAACCAAACGATTTGAATGCAGCGACGGCAAGGCACTGGTATATCGATGCTGGAAACCGGCAAACCGAAATCAGCGCGCTGTCGTTCATATATACCACGGTATGGCTGAGCACAGCGAGCGATACGATCGGTTTGCCAAATATCTAAATAGTCTCGGTATTGTCGTGTATGCCCAAGATCATCGCGGCCACGGGTATACCGCGAGCGACGACGAGCGAGGCTGGTTCGCAGATGTGGACGGCTGGTCCCGGGTTGCCGAAGACGGCTATGAGATGGACCTCGAGATAGTCCGCAACCATCCAGGTAAAGATTTGTTCTTGTTCGGTCATAGCATGGGATCGTTTTTAGTAAGAACACTTGCCGTAACTCATCCCGATCTATATCGCGGCATGATTATTTCCGGAACGGCTTCCGGTAAGGGTTTGGTCGGAAATATTGGTAAAATGCTGGCAAAAGCACGCTCCAGACGCTATGGGTCACGAACTCCCGATTCGTTGCTCGATAAGATGAGCTTTGGGGCGTTTGCAAAACACTTCCAGCCCCAGCAAACCAATTTCGACTGGCTGTCCAGAGACGCAGACGAGGTAAAGAAATACATCGACGATCCGATGTGTGGATTTGTCTGCTCTTCGCAGTTTTTTGTCGACCTCTTGGACGGAATTGCTTTTGCAAACGATCCTCAGCAGATTGTGAAGATTCCAAAAGCTCTTCCAATCTGCCTAATCAGCGGTATGATGGATCCGGTCGGAGAGTTCGCCAAAGGACCTAAAAAAGTCTATGAGGCTTATAAGTCGGCCGGAATTACCGACTTGAGCATCCATCTGATTCCCGATGCGCGTCACGAACTGCTTAATGAACTCAACCGCGATGAAATCCATACGCTAATCGGTAAGTGGATTGAAGCGAGAATATCGAGAAAGAACCGATAAGAGCAGATACCAGCTAGTCGTGTACCGGTTGCCAGTCGGAAGTCTTCCTGCTACGATTGTTTTATAAGGGAGTGATTCGACATATGGGAGAACGCCTGGCAAACGGCCAGCAGAGCAGAAAGCAGAGTAGTCGGGACAATCGGTTACTCGATTTCTTTCGCGTATGGGTCGGCAAGTGCTCGAGAGACCGAATTTCGATTATGGCCTCGGGGGCTGTCTATTCGACGTTGATATCGGTAATTCCCCTCGCTACACTCCTTGTTACATTTTCAACTCTCTTGGGAATCATCCAGCCGTTTTTCAATCTGATTACCGAATTTTCGGTTTCTATCTTCGGCGAACAAGCCGGTGTCGAACTGGCTAACTGGATTAAGGAATACAGCACCAAAGCGAGCGGGCTGGGAGTTGTGGGATTCGTTTCTTTCCTCATTACATCGATGATGCTCATCGATAAGGTCTGGACCATCGTAAACCATCTGTATCGCACCAGCCAAAGCCGCACTTCATTTTGGAAGAGGATAATCGGGTATGTATTGATTCTGCTTGTCGGGGCACTGCTCATTGGAGCATACATTGGTGTAAAATCATTGCTGAGCCAAAGGATTGCCAGTGCTCTCGGCCTGATGTTTCAGGAAAATGCCGTTGTAGGGGTGATTAGGGTAATCGCCCCATGGCTCATCGTTTGGGTGATATTTTTTCTTATCATCAAGGTGGCACCGAATACCAAGGTAGCCGGTTCGAGTGCAGCTATCGGAGCTGCTATCGGTACGATTGCCTTTACCATGGTCAACTGGGCTCTGACAGCGCTCATTGCAGCTGGATTTAATTATTCGGTAATCTATGGATCGTTTGCAGCAATCTTCTTATTTCTGTTATGGGTATTCTTCATGTGGGTCGTGTTGCTCGCCGCTGTAGAAGTGAGTTACATCCACCAATACAGACCTGATAAAATCACGCTCAAGCGTCCGATTTCTCCCGCCGAACAGCTGGCTAACGGGATTAACGTGATGATGGTTATCGGTAATAATTTCCGTAACGGAACCGGCGATACCAGAGTAAAGGATGTATCCGAAAAATTACTGATGAACGACCGCGAGCTTTTCTCCGTATTGGACCTTCTGATTGAAAAACGCTTTATCATCGCTACAAATCCGAGAAAAACAACCTACGTACCAGCTCGACCGTTGGAAGATATCAAGATTGTCGAATTAGTTGAGGTTTTGTACGGAGAAGTATATCTCGAACAAAACCTCGAGACGATAGGCGACGCAATCGTAACGCAAATCAACGACCGGGGTATCAAGACACTTGGAAATGTGAGTCTCTATAATCTACTTGAAAGAATCTGATTAACCGAGTGCCACATCGAGAATCATCATGGCCGCGAATCCGAGAATCGTTCCGAATGTTGCCAGATGCGTTCCTACATGGTCTTTTCCAGTCTGGGCTTCGGGAATCAATTCTTCAACCACAACATAAATCATCGCTCCTGCGGCAAAGGCCAGTGCATAGGGAAGAATTGCCTGCATACTAGAGACAAGCAAAGCCCCGAGTACTCCCGCGATTGGTTCAACCATGCCGCTGGCCTGACCGTACATGAAGCTACGCTTACGTGAAAGGCCTTCTCTGCGTAAAGGAATCGATACGGCAGCTCCTTCGGGGAAGTTTTGAATTCCGATACCGATTGCGACTGCTACCGCAGACATGACCGATACTTCCATGTTGCCTGACGCTGCAGCACCAAAGGCAACGCCGACGGCCAAGCCTTCGGGGAAATTGTGCAGTGTAATGGAGAGTACCAGCAGGATGCTGCGACGAAGGTGTGTCGGTATTCCTTCGGCCTCGCTTCCCTTTTCAGATCCGAAATGCATGTGGGGTATCAGTTGGTCCGCCAACCATAAGAATCCTGCACCAAGTAAAAATCCTATCGATGCAACTACCCATGCCGGCAGAGCTGAATTATGTTCGGCCATTTCGATTGCAGGAGCGAGCAGCGACCAGTAACTTGCGGCTATCATGACGCCCGAGGCAAAGCCCAGCATCGCGTTGAGAACATGTTGTTTGATTGTCTTAAAGAAAAAGACCAAAGCTGCTCCGAGTGCCGTAAGACCCCAGGTGCCCAATGTAGCTAACAGTGCCATCAAAACAGGTTGTTCAACCAACGCCTTCATCGTTCGTCCCTCCCGTTGCGTGCTTGATTTATCATATTGGTACTTTGTACAACGGTCAATCGAGAAATACACCCATATTGGAAGACCCCTGCGATAATGCTATAGTAGTCATCTACAAGGAAGGATCCTGATGAGGCAGACGAAATCCAACAGCGATACAAGAGCGTTGCAGCCGATCGATTCGAGACGCTGGCAGGCAATCCCGGATCCTCGCGATTACGGGCGCAGGGGCGGACAGGTATGGATATGGCCTCCCTATCGTTGCCACTTACAGATAGATCCGATGAGTCTTCACGGAGAGAGCTACATCGTGTATCCGTATGTGGTAAGCGTATTTGATCATCACGACAACCATGTGTTAAGCGCGGTCTTTGAACAAACCGATTATCGCGAGCTTGCCCGATTGACGAAAGAACGGGTAAAAGATTTTACCGACAAGACAAAATCATGGTTTTCCGAAGTCCGCGCAATTTTATACACAGCTCAAGAACGACGCGAATACGGTATGGTTGAAGATGTGCTCTCATTGGAAAACGCACGAGACTATTTATTCGCATTAATCTGCGATGAACTTGATCTTGAAGACGCTCCTGTTTTACGAGGAGATTTGAAACCGTAGGGATGCATTCTATTATTTAAATACCAGAGCATAGATTCGATCCTGTAGACCGACAGGAAGCATGTTCATCAGTCTGAGAGGAATACTCTGTCCAATAGAAACAATCTTGGGCGGATGTTTCAATTCGACTGTTCGCACAATTGCCAATGCCAGTTTACGTGGATGATGAGCGTGCTTCATTTCCCATTTGATATAGGGCATCGCATTGCTGATCGTTCGGTGATAACGAGGAGACTCGGTCATAATTTTTTCGTATGCATCAATCGCATGTTGGTGTAAATCGGTTGAATACGAGCCGGGGCGTACCGTCGTTACGGATATCCCCTGGTGAGTCAGCTCCCTTCTCAACGTCGTTGCATAGGCTTCCAGCGCATGTTTTGCAATCGCATAGGGCCCTGTAAACGGTGCCGGTGAGAAAATTCCAAGTTCGCTGCTGACAATGATGATTTTTCCTTTCTGTTGTATGAGCATTTCTGACAAAGCTTTGTTAACCCGGGCCGTGCCGATAACCTGAACCTGCAGCAAGGATAGAAGCATACCGAGATCGATTTCCAGCAACGCTCCGGTTCTAAATAATCCCGCCAAGTGAACGACAGCATCTACATTACCGCTCAAGGCAATGTCCCGTATAGCTTCGGCGACGGATTCTTCATCAGTTACATCCATGTGGCAGACCGTTGTTCCCGGAGTATAGCAAGTACGGTCTTTGCATACATCACACGCAAAGACCGTATGGCCTTTTTCTACAAGCGCTGAGCATACTGCATTACCTAGTCCTCCGGCCGCTCCCGTAACGACGATATTCATACGGTCCTCCAGCGATTATTCTCCGTTGTTTTCATTGGCAAGGCATTCTTGACAGACACCCATCAATGTCAATGTATGGCTTCGGATTTCAAAATCGTGTGTCTTGGAATAGTCGTAGAGAAGAGATTCGATCGAACACGATCCCAAATCGATAAACCGATGGCAGCATTCGCAATGAAACCAATGGCGATGATGTTTATTCGGACCGTCATAGTACGTATAATACCGTTCGGTACCGTGGGCACTGCAGCGAAGCGCGAACGAATCTATAAAACCACGCGATTCCAAATAATGAAGCGTCCGATACACGGTCGCCTGGTCGCAGGGAGGGTTTGCAACTGCATGAATTTCCCCAGCGGTAAGCGGATGGTCGGCAGACCGAAGGATTTCCAATGCTGCCATGCGAGCCTTCGTCATGCGATGTCCTCCTTGTTCTTTACCGAGCGTTTAAAATGTTTCTTAATCATCCCTGCCAGCGCGAATGCGAGGAAAACCATACCTGCGATGATGACCACCATTGCACCTGCGGGAACATCGAATGTCCAGCCGGCAACCAAGCCCCCAACTGAGAAAATCGAAGCATAGAACCAGCCGAGCACCATCATCCCTACAAGATTTCTTGCAGTATAACCGGCAGTTCCCGCGGGAAGCGTGAGCATCGCGATAACCATGACGATTCCGACGAAAGTCTGTAACAAAACGACAGCGATAGCAACAATCCCCAGAATGACGAAATAGACAAGACTGACCCGCACCCCCCGTACTTTCGCATACTCTTCATCGAATGCCGATGCTTCGATTTGCGGATAAAAACGCCATGCAAGAGCCACTACGATTACATCGAGTACAGCCAAAAAGATAAGGTCAGTAGTCGATATCAGCAAAATATTGCCGAACAGATAACTACTCGGATCTACATATCCAGGTGTCTTCGCCATTGTCAGGACGCCGATACTCATACCGATAGCCCAAATTGCATTAATTACCGTATCTTCTCGTTGTTTCGCTCTTTTTGAGACCACTCCGATAATCATGGCAGCGAGTAATGCAAACACGAAAGCTCCTATGATCGGAGGAATGGCGGGAATCGCTTTCGTAGCCGACAAGTATAATACGAGCCCGATGCCTCCCAGTACCGCATGCGAGACAGCTCCCGCGAGTGTGGCAATACGTCGTACTGTGACAATTGCTCCTATGACTCCGAATAATACTGAAGAGAGCAGTGCCGCTACCAACGCATTTCTGAGAAACGGCATCGCCGGATTGGCGAGTGTCGAAAAAAAATCACTCATGAAGAGTTCCCTCCTGGTTGCAAGCATCTCCCGGAATCTGAACATCATGCAGGACTTTCAGCTTTTCTTGTCCGGTTAACGTAGCGTGCGCGTAGTCGACCGGTTCGGTTAGGTGCTGGACTATCGTGGCTCCTCCTGCGCAGCTGCCGCGCTTGCCGAGACATAAAACACGGTCGGTCAGCGACGAGACAAACTCTGTATCGTGGGTCACAATCAAAATAGTTGTTTTTCCCTTTAGCGTTCCTAAAACCGAAAACAACAGACTCTCGCTTTCCGAGTCCATGTTTGCTGTCGGTTCGTCGAGGATGAGGAACGAAGGATGAGAGATTAATGCGCGTGCTACCAACACACGCCGGCGTTGGCC
>JAAYDK010000435.1 GCA_012729295.1 Spirochaetales bacterium
ATTGAACATAAAGCCATTCTACTGTTGGGAAATGGCTCTGTCAACCTTATCTTCTGTCATTATTTGATTTGTTTTCTGATGTTTTGTTTTTTTCATCCTGTACGAGCCGTTATGATCCTGATGGTGAAGCCTGATCGACGCAGTTGGCGCTGAGTGACACCGTTCGCTCATGGCCGTCAAATTCGAATGTCACCCACGCGCGTCTATGACGCTTATCCAACCGCGTTATTTTTCCGGTGGCATCCAGAAGAGGGCCAGCGATAACCCGAATGCGGTTACCCTCCTCAAGGATGGTTGACGGCTGAATGCACCCCTTGTGCCGGTATAGCCAATGGGCATATTCCCGATCATCATCTTGCAGCTGTCGCATGTCGCGTGCATAATTCAGAATTTTATAGATCTTATGGATTTTCCATTTAAGGTCATGGGGAAGTATGTCTTGGGCATACAGAAAGACATAGCCTGGCAGCAACGGCCGTTCGACCATGCTCCAGGCTCCGCCCTTCTTTTCTTCGATCACACGTTTGGGGACGATAGCTTCGATGCCTTCGGTGAATCGCTCGATTTTTTGTTTGACTTCTTTTTCCGAGCCCGTCCGGCACATGATGCAATAGGCCTGGAGCTGCTCCGTGTTTTCGCTATTCATCCTCGGACATCAAGCGCTTCTGGTCTTGCTGCGTTTCCTGGCCGGGCATCTGAGATGGCAGGATTGGGGCTCGCAGCTGCGGTCCATTTCTTTTCTTCGCTCTTGGCGCCGAATAAAATGGATTGTCCTGAGACATTGGTTTTTGTTTGCGTCTCCGGAGGCTTTTCGCATCATCGCGTGATGGTTCCTGATTCTGGGACGCGTAGCGGCCGTAGTAATAATAATAGTAGTTATCGGCATCTTCCTTGATCCCGTTTAAGACATAGCCAAGGACGTTCGCCTTGACTTGCGTCAGCAACGATGCAGCATGCTGCAACTGCTTTCGGTCGATACCGCCCGCCCTGACGACATAGACAATCCCATCAACCTTGGTCGATACGATCGCTGCATCGGTCACGACATTGATCGGAGGTGTGTCCAGGAAAACCATATCGAAGTCATTCTTGGCCTGTTCGATGATGTTGGTAAACGCTGCACTCATCAGGATCTCGGCAGGATTGGGCGGAATCGGTCCTGAGGCGAGAACAAACAAGTTCTCCGTCAAGGTCTGCTGAACAAATTCGCTATAGTCGCGCCCGGATACCAGCACATTGGTCAGGCCCCGCCGATTGGAAAGCCCAAATAGCCGGTGGGCTGTCGGACGGCGCAGGTCGGCATCGATGAGCAGCACCTTGCGTCCGGTTTGGGCGTACGTGATCGCCAGGTTGCTGAGAATCGCCGTCTTGCCCTCGCCCTGAAGCGTGCTGGTTACCGCCAGGGTACGGATCGGCTTATCGATTGACGAAAACTCGATGTTCGTCCGGATAATTTTTATTGCTTCGCTCGCATGGGACAGCGGGTCGAGATGCGTCACCAAGTCCGGATCATACAATTGGTTCTGCAGTTCCATCCTAGTGCCTCCCCTCACGCCTGGTTGCGGCAAATTCGGGGACAGCGCCCAGGAGCGTGTAGCTTGTAACCCGCTCCACGTCCTCCGCGGTCTTGACCGACGTATCCAAAAACTCGATCAGGAAGACAATCCCCAAGCCGAGCATGATCCCGAGCACCAGCCCGACAACCAGGTTCATCGGCTTATTCGGTGCGGACGGGGCGGTCGGCACGATCGCGTTGTCGATGATGTTGACCTGGCCGGCGCCCATCTTCTCGACAACCACACGCGAGAAAACTTCAGCCACCTTGTTGGCCAAAGTCGCCGCGAAGACCGGATCGGTGTCATTGACCACGATCGTCAAATGACGCGTGTTGGCCTTGTTCCCGACCGTGATCATATTGCGGATGTTCCCGATGCTGGTTTCGGGCAAGCCCAACTCCTCGGCAACAATGCCGGTCACCAGGCGGCTCTTGGCCAACTCCTGGTAATCGTTGACCAGTTGGGCGAACAGCTGCAGGTCGCTGTAGTTGACCGCGTCTTTGCCAGACTCGTCGCTCTCCTGCCAGATATACAAAAGCACATCGGCTTTATATTCCTCGTCGAGAACAAAGTAACTGACTATGCCGCTGGCTCCGACGCACAGGAAAGCCGCCAGCACGATGATCCATATGCGCTTACGCACGATACGCAGCATCTGCATCAGGTCGATCGTCTCATGTTCCAAATCTTTGGTACTCCTTTCGCCTTAAACCTGGCTCAAGCTTAACTGAGACATATCTGATTGTCAATTTATTAAGCCTCATTTGTACAAAAACTTCTGCAGCTTCTCTACATTGGCAATAAAGTCGATGCGGTACATTTGCGCCCCGCGCACGACAATCAGGTCCATGCTGTTGCTGACGGGAATCAGCAGCTGGCTGATCGGGTAGTTGCGCCAGGCATAACCGTCGGTTACCAACGAGAGGAGCGACGATCCCGAACGGCTGCTCTTAACGAGCGGCAGGATCTGGCGTGCCATGCCATCGATTTCTCCCAGGCTCATGCCGCGCACCTTGCTGATCAGAGCCTCGATCACGGCCCTTTGCCGGCCGGTGCGCGTGAAGTCGGAGTCGATCTTGCGGATGCGGGCATATTCCAGTGCAAATGCCCCATTGAGCAGGTTTGTTCCGGTAGCCAACGTATCGATCCCGATGATCTGGTTCAGGTGGGCTGCCTCCATTTCCGTCAGCTGTATTTCCAGCCCGCCAATCGTATCGATGGCCTGAATGAAGCCATTGAAGTTGATCAGGACATAGTCGTGGATTGGAATTTTAAAGTTTGCCTCGATCGTCTTGATCAGAAGTTTTGCGCCGCCCCAGGAAAAAGCGGCGTTGATCATGGAATAGTCCTTACCGGGAATCTTGACGAATATGGCACGCATCAGGGACACCAGGTGCAGTTCATTCGTCCGCTTGTTGACGGACAAGATCATGATCGTATCGGACCGGCCATTGAGTTCACTGCCGCGGTTATCGGTTCCGATCAGAAGCAGGTTGTAGACCTGGTTATCCGCCATCATATCAAGCCGAGCCAATTCATCTTCGACGCCGGCAATAATCTCGATGAGGGGATCAACGGTTGTCTCCGTCGTCG
>JAAYDK010000215.1 GCA_012729295.1 Spirochaetales bacterium
TATATCCAGTAGTCAACAAAAATCTCGTTTCTCTACCGACAGCTAATCAGAATCTTTACCAGACGAGGGTCCTGCTTCGCAGCTAGTTCGAAGGCTTCGACGCTTTGGTCAAATGTAAAAATCTTGGAAATCATAGGTTTAACGTCCAAAATACCTGCACCCATCAGCTGCAAGGCTCGGCTAAAGTCATTTGCATAACGAAAAATCGTTTTAAGCGTCACCTCCTTCATCTGCAAGCGTACGATATCGATCGGTACCGGAGCCGATGGCATTCCGATTAGTATCAAGCGCCCATGAGGTGCAATATGTTCGATTCCCTGAGCAATCGCGTGTGAGTTCCCGGTTGCGTCAAATACGATATCGAAGCCTCTGTTTCGAGTTATTTCCGCTTTTTTTTCACGTACAAGCGCATCTTCGGCTTCGACGGCTATAAGATTTTTATATAATCGGGCAACAGCAAGCTTTTCATGCAGTTTGTCGGTGATAACGACCGTACTGCAGCCTGCCGCCAGTGCAGAAACAGCTGTAACCAGTCCGATGGTCCCGCAACCTAACACCAAAGCATAATCACCGGGCTTGACGTCTGCAACCTCGGCGGCATGGATACCGATTGCAACCGGTTCAACCAGAGCCCCTTCCTCCATCGAAAGCGATGCCGGTAGTTCGTAGGTCAATGCTGCCGGATGTACGACTGACTCTCTTAGACAACCGTGAATCGGCGGAGTAGCCCAAAAACGTACTGCTGGATCCAGATTATAGTATCCATGTCTTGACTCGTCGCTCGACCAGTCGGGAATCCCCGGTTCAAAACAGACTCTCGAACCGACCTTTAGGTGTTTCACTTCCGAACCGATTTCGGTGACGATACCCGAAGCTTCATGTCCAAGTACCATCGGTTCCTTTACTATAAAAGGTCCGATGGCACCTTCTTTGTAGTAATGGACGTCACTTCCGCAAATACCGACCGCATGGATGTCGACCCGTACATCCTGTGCTCCCAGTGTTTCGTGAAACTCCATGTCGCGTATCGAAATCACGCCTTTCTTATCAAGTACTACCGCCTTCATGGTCCTACCCCCTTAAGGAATGTCGCTTCTCCTCCACGTTTTGCCGAATCCAAGACGGCCAAAGACGCCTTTAGCGCCATCAGGCCGTCTGTTCCGTCCGGATATTCAGCCGGTCGACCGGCAAGCGATCCGATAAACGCTCGATTGATACCGGCATAATCGTGGTAATCGAGATTCTCTGAATAATGCATGACTTTTTCACATGTATCGCCGGTCGATTGCCAACGTAAGGCAGAGACCGACCAGACATCGTCTCCAAACATTTCGATACTTCCGGTAGTCCCGACGATACCTCGCGAGCTCTTTTTCAGATGAGATGACCAAGATGCCGTTATCGTAGCAAATGCCCCGCTTGCAAGCTTAAGCCTAACGCTCGTGTTATCGTCAAACCCGGGCAGATTCTTATGAGATTCAGAAATAACTGCGCTTACCGTTTCTATTTCTCCGAACAACCACCTGATCGTATCGAACTCGTGGGAAAGCGATTCTACGGTCATTCCCACTAATTCGTGTTGCGTTACGCGCCAGTTATGGGCAGGAACTGTGAGCATACCGATTCTCAGACACCAGAATTGAAGGGCCCTACCGATAACGGATTCGTCAATCAGCTGCTTCATTCGAAGATATGATGGGCGATATCGCATATTATATCCTATGCATAAGCTGCGATGATTTGATTGCGCACAATCGATCATGCGTAATGCACTTTCGATGGAATTCGAAATCGGTTTTTCGCAAAACACATCCTTACCATGACTCATGGCTGTAATCGACAATGCTTCGTGGCTTGAAGGTGGCGTACAAACGTACAGCACGTCGAATTGATCCATACATGCTTCGAGCGATGCATACCAATGAATATCCGTTGAGTATACCGATCTGTTTTGTGTATAGGCTGCCTTATCACGGTCGATTAATGCGGTAATTTCGACTTCTTCAATCTCTTGCAATGCCCTGAAGTGTTTTTGCCCGACACCCCCGAGACCGACGATAGCTACTCTAATCATAAAACGCCCCCTTCGAATCGCTTTATCAGGCGATCGAAATAGGCTTTCGTGCTTGCCGCTGTTTCCTGAAAAGTCGCAGGAGCACGGGCAATAACTTCCAAACCGATTGTAGAAACTGTTGTCGGATGATACGCCGAATCCTTCAGAAACTGCTTTACGAACATCAGTATCGTATCGGTATCGACATCCCCTTCTGGATAATCCAACGGCGGATGCTTATCGCCAAATAAAGGATGATTGCCCTTTGATACGACACAGTTTGCGATATGAATATGGTTGCATACCGATCGTGCCGATTCAATCGCTTTAGCCTGAGGTTCTTTCAATTGGGTCAGGTGGCTCAGGTCGATGGTAAGACCGAAGTTCTTATGTTCGAGGCGAACCGATTCTGCGAAATCAACGCTTCTGCCGGTAGGCCCCAGCAGATAGTATGGTTCGCCTGTATTGTTGAAGGTTTCCATCGTGATGAAGAACTCAGCATTCTTACGATATGCATGAGTACAGATTTCCCCGATACTTTCTTGTAATCTAGACAGTGCAGCCGGGATATCGGAAGCGTCACCTTCGGTTCCGCTGACCAACATCGCCTGCTTAGCCCCGTATCGCATCCCCATATCCAGATAGCCGCACATAGTCTTTACCGCCTGCTTTCTTTCGGCGACATCTAATGCTGCTAGCTGTAGTGCATGCATCTTTGCATATAACGATGGTGCGAATATCGATTCTAAACCAAGTATTTTCAGTTCCTGATCTATTTCCGATCGATAATCACCCTCATAGAAAAATTCTACCGCATCAAATCCCAAATCCCTGCATACGCGAAATCCGTCCAGCAGGACTGAAAGATCGCGGTACGATTGAGGGAAAAATGCGGTGA
>JAAYDK010000216.1 GCA_012729295.1 Spirochaetales bacterium
GTGCTGCTATCGTGTGGCTGGCACTCGGTTATCCGTTTGAATTTGCTTTAGCCATTGCGATTGCAGTCCTAGTCATCTCCTGTCCGTGCGCCTTGGGATTGGCTACTCCAGCAGCAATTATGGTTGGAACAGGAAAAGGTGCCGAATACGGAATATTATCAACATCCGGTGAAGCGCTTCAGGCTGTTTCCACTATCGACACGGTCATTCTGGATAAGACGGGAACCATCACTACCGGTAGGCCGGCAGTGACCGATATGGTCGTGGTAGGCACTATACTTGAAGACGATTTGCTACGAGTTGCTGCTTCGCTTGAACAGTTTTCGGAACATCCGATTGCAAAAGCACTCGTTGCAGCTGCCCAAGAGAAACATCTCTCATTGACAAAACCTGAAGAATTCAAGGCTCAATCCGGGCTGGGCGTACAAGGCGTTATCGATGAAAAGACCTGTCTGATCGGAAACCGTACATTGATGGAACAGCACAAAGTAGACCTAACGTCTGTGGAGCACACAAGTCGTGAGGCATCAGAGCGGGGAAATACCGTAGTATATATCGCTCTTGACGGGACTTTGCAAGGATGCATCGCGGTTGCCGATCAAGTAAAATCGACAAGCGCCGATGCAGTTTCCGAACTACACGCAATGGGTATCGATGTCGTCATGCTTACCGGGGACCAAGAGCATGCCGCACATGCGATTGCCAATCAGGTAGGCATACGTAGCGTCATTGCTTCGGTACTACCGGATGGAAAGGCCGATGCGGTCGCTTCAGTACGCAATAAAGGTAATAAAGTCGCAATGGTAGGAGACGGAATAAACGATGCGCCCGCGTTGGCAGTCTCTGATGTTGGAATTGCAATCGGAGCCGGTTCCGATATCGCAAAAGAAAGTGCCGATATTATCTTGATGAAGAATGATCTGAAAGACGTACCGGCAGCGATTCGATTAGGGAAAGCAACACTACGTACGATCAAGCAGAATTTGTTTTGGGCTCTTTTCTATAATTTACTCGGCATCCCGCTTGCAGCCGGTGTCTTTTTCCCGCTGTTCGGGTGGACTCTTAGTCCGATATTTGCTGCTGCAGCAATGAGCCTCAGTTCGTTGTTCGTAGTAGGAAACGCACTTCGCCTGATGTTGTTCAACCCTGCAAGATACTATCATAATAAAGGAACACGTACTATGAAAGAGAAGAAAGAAACGAATCTCGTTGTGAAGAAGATGCTCATCGCAGGAATGACCTGCAATCATTGTTCGATGCGGGTTCAGAAATCATTGAATGAACTTGATTCCGTACATGCCGTAGTCGATTTGGCTACCAAGACCGCTACAGTGGAAAGCAGCAAAGACATCGGTAACGATGTGTTGAAGAAAGCAGTCGAACAAGCAGGCTACGAAGTCGTATCAATACTATAGGGGAGCATCGTGAAAGCTGAAAAAGAACCCGTAGTAAGAGCGTTAAAAACAGCAAGAGGACAGCTGGACGGAATAATGCGCATGGTCCAAGAAGACCGCTACTGCGTCGATATCTCCAACCAGTTGCTGGCAACCGAAGCTTTATTGCGTAAAACCAATAAAACCGTGTTACGCGCACACCTCGAACATTGCGTTGCCGAATCTTTGGAAACCGGAACCGACGTACAAGTGAAAATGAACGAGATAATGGCATTGCTGGATAAAATAGCACGCTAGCAATTCAGTCTTGCAGACGGTAGTTCTCGAATTGTGATGTTTTGCACGCATCCTGGTCCAAAAAGCTTTTCCATAGCACTCGTATAGGAACACGTCAACTCTTTTGGAACGTACGCCTGAATGGTTCCTGCAAATCCTCCCCCGTGTACTCGAAAGGCACCTCTGTCGTGCAATAATCTTTCGCTGACAGCTAGTGCAAGGGGAAGACTCTGGCTTTTCCAATGATTGTTCTCGTAGAGGTTTTGCAGGAACATGAACGAACTGTTTCCAGATTGCTGTACCAAGTATAGGTACTTGATAAAATCCCCGCTTCGAAGGGCATCCGCCATGTGTGTTACCCGTTCGTTTTCAAAAAAGAAATGGTGGGCTCTGAGCAATGCCCTGTCGTTTTCCAACTTATTTCGCAGTATTCTTATCGAAGCATAATAGTCTTGCGGCGACACTTCGCCCAACACTGTCTTTTCCATCAATTTTGCCACATCCTTCATTTCGCGAGGAATGGCAGCATACGCTTCCTGCAAATCGGCATGATCCTTTTTTGTGTCGACGATTACGATATCATAACCAAAGGATGCGATGTCGTTGGTAATCGGGGAAACTGTCACACCGTCAGAAGACAAAAAATCAATTTCTACGATCCCCCCATACCCACAGGCAATCTGATCCATGAGCCCACACGGTTTACCGAAATACATATTCTCTGCTTCTTGGCATATAACGGCCATTTCGATGGTATCCAGAGTGTTGTCGTTATACATATCGTTTAACATAGTCGCGCACAACATTTCGATTGCAGCTGAGGAACTAAGACCGGAGCCTTTCGGTACGTTCGTAGAGGTTACTGCCTTGAAAGAGCCGATTCGAAAACCTCTTTTTACAAATCCGGCTGCAATACCGCGAACCAATGCAAGCGTTGTGCCCGCTTCATTCGGATGGACACTCAGATCTCCGATATCGATGTTCACCGGAGCAAATCCTTGAGATACGAGCGAAATGATCGAACCCGGACATCGACAAGCGACCCCAATCGTATCGAGGTCGATCGAGGCAGCAATTACCCGTCCGCGGTTGTGGTCGGTATGGTTTCCTGCCAGTTCGGTTCGACCTGAAGTACTATAAAGAGCGATTGAATTACCGATATAATTACCATATATTTCTTTATAAAAATCAATTATATTACCATAGCGTTTCAATTGATATTCTATATGTACATTTTTACCATATAACTTTGGTAGTTTTTTAATAAAATCATCGCTTTCAAGGTAATTCATCAGATCAGAACCGGCATCCATAATCATTCCTCCGTCACCTCCGATTGTACAGGGATGAAGAAGAGCGCGCAATGTCAAGACCTCGTAAAACGGATGATTCTAACAGCACGATATCTTGGTTCCTGAGAAAATCACCACTGTCAAGGAACATATTCATGCTCCAGCATGTACGATAAAACAAAAAAGGTGAGTTTGCACAAATTGCGATCGTGCGTTACAGGTTAAAAAAACTGTCCGCCCTGGCTCGGCTATACGAGAACGCGAAGTCGAATCGTACCACGCTAATGATACTCAGGGCGCCTTTGAAGACGAGAATATATTCTAGATTTGGTGACTAAGTCTCTTTTTTTGTTATGTACTGTATTTTATAGTGAAATCATGACAGAATGATTTAAAAAGGGAGATTTCCAGTATGGAGAATACGACTAATAAAAGGCTTGCGTTAGTGATACTGAATACAATCGGGCTTATCGTAACGATAGTTTTTAACGCGTTGGCCAATGCGCTGCCGCTCAACGGAAGGATGACCGGTGATATTTCGGACAGTATACCAAACTTGTTTGTCCCTTCAGGATTGACTTTTGCGATATGGGGTCCGATTTATGCATTACTGATTTTGCTTGTTGCCTATCAATGGTACAGCCTGAAATTCAAGGATCGCGACATTGCTCTGGTCGAACAGATCGGGTATTGGTTCTTCATATCATCCGTAGCTAATACATTTTGGATCATTACCTGGCACTGGAGTATCTACGGTCTTGATCTAGTCATGATGCTGTTGCTGCTGGTTTCGCTGATCATCATGCATACCGTCACCAGGAAGCTCGAACCGGGTGCCTCGTGGGTGACAAAATTTATGGTAGCCGTTCCGTTTAGTGTCTATTTGGGGTGGATTACCGTAGCTACCGTTGCGAATGTGACGAGTAATCTGGTCGTTGTAGGATGGAACGGTTTCGGATTACCCGAGGCCTTCTGGACTGTTCTCGTAATGATTGTAGCTGCAGCAATCAATGTACTGGCCGTGCTGGTGCACGCTGATTACGCATATGCATTGGTCGGTATCTGGGCATTTTTAGGAATTTATCTAAAACGAACCATGTCCACAGTCGAGCCGGTACAATCGGTGATCGTCATGGCGATAATCGGTATGGTCCTGATGGCTGCTGCAATCGTATTCAAAGCGACGCTTTGGCGCTCAAAGAACCTGTTTGCAAAAAAATAAGTAACGTAATGGACACTATCATACTCTATATCGTAGCCGTAGCTGCCTTGGCGGCTTCGGCTATCGTAAGCCGTACAAAAACCCTAGCAGCATTGAAAAAGGCTTGGAAAGCATTTGAAGGCATATTGGGCCAGTTTCTTGTGGTGTTATTTCTCGTAGCCATGCTTATGGCTGTACTCGATACCGCAACTATTTCGAATATCCTGGGGGAGCAATCTGGATTATTGGGGATCCTTGGTGCTTCGCTCGTCGGTGCCATAACACTGATTCCGGGATTCGTAGCATTTCCGATTGCTGCATCGCTGCTGGCCCAAGGCGCAGGTGTAACGCAAATTGCTGCCTTTGTATCAAGCCTTATGATGGTAGGAGTCGTTACGCTACCGATGGAAATCCAGTATTTTGGAAAACGCTCAGCTATCATGCGCAACAGCCTTGCATTCTTTTTCTCGTTTCTTATTGCATTCTTCGTCGGCTGGGTGGTGTCACTATGAAAAAAGGACTGAGACGTTATGCTGCAGCAATTCTGATGGGCATGGTATTTTTAGCCTTGATCATAATCTTTCCCGACTATCGTGAAAAAGCCGGCAAGTCGCTACTTGGCCAATTGGGAACAGTCGCGTTGGTTCTTCCCCCCATATTCATCCTTCTAGGCCTGCTAGACGTATGGGTGCCGCGTGAAAAGATGATTCGCATCTTGGGCGAAGGGTCATCGGTAAAAGGTGCGCTGGTTGCTTTCTTGCTTGGTTCGTTTGCCGCAGGACCGTTGTATGGTGCATTCCCGTTCGCAGCGGTTTTATTAAAGAAAGGCGCATCGGTATTCAACGTGATGATTTTCCTCGGTGCGTGGTCGACTACCAAATTACCGATGCTTCTGTTCGAGATATCTGCTCTAGGGTTGCGCTTTGCACTGTCGCGACTGGCAATCGATATTGTTGCGATCGTATTCATAGCGCTGCTCGTAAAGCGTTCGTTTCATGAAGACGATATAAGACGCCTACAGACTCAAATCCCCTGATGTCATGATTCGAATACTATCGATTCCCAGCAGTTTTCCAAATCGGCACAAACTGATTCGAGTGCGTGTTCGACTTGAGATGTAATCGCCTTCAGCTGTTCTTTTCCAAAGCGTCCCTCCGGATGCTCGACCTGTACGGGTTCTCCGATGTTGATGATCGCAGCTTTGTTCTTTGGGGTAAATCGCGAATCGACATTCCCACCGCTTATCCGGTTGAACACGTCAAGCAGGTTCAGGGCAAACTCACAGGCCCTGCCCGCGCTGCATGGTGCGGCGATATAGCTTTCGTCAATATATTCCAATACATCGACGATTTGGGAATGTCGGAGGTACACCTGTGCTTCAAGCGCACGAAAGTCTGCCATGCTTCTGCCTAAGAAGGGTAGTTTTTGAGGCTCTATGTGTTCGGGATACACAGCCTCTTCGGCGCTGTTGCGAATGCGAAACAACCGCTCGATAATCGATCCCTCACCTCGTTTTTTCGCGAGCTGTTCGCCATGGTGAAGAGCTTTGTCGCAGATGTTGAGAATTCTCTTTCGCGGTGTAGGTAGTTCATCTGCATGAGTAATCATATAAAACTGTTCAAGCAGTTCGATGGTTTTCAGCTGAGCTTCCAGTAAAAGGGAAAGAATCGGTGCATTGTCGGAATCTGAAAGTATGAGGCCGCTTTCAGATTCCCATCGGTGCATAAGCATCCGGATGAAGCGCTCGGGGTCATTATCGTAACGGTATCCGATAGCTATGGGTAAGATATCGACTCCCTTGTGACTTTCTGTTGCCCACGCAGCTAGCGTTGCAATACCCGGTTGTATCGGATGCGAACGATACATATGGTAGGTGACCTGTCCCTCCGGGGCGAGGGTAATCGGGAAGTTGCCTTCCTTTACCTCTTTACGCAAGAACTGCAATCCGTTGCGATTTGTACCTCCGTTTTGAACCGGGATGCATCCGATGCGCGGAAATAGCCACTTCGTGATGCTTCCCGCCCAGTTAAGCACGTCTTTTGCATAGAGGAATACTGCGTGGGTGATGATATGCTGACTTTTATGTTTCGACTTGTTTCTTTGCCTGACTTCATTTTTTAACTTTTTACCGAATGCATACA
>JAAYDK010000217.1 GCA_012729295.1 Spirochaetales bacterium
AAGCAGTTAAAAAGCTGATTGAAGCTTTTTCATCGTAGGGGGAAATACTATGTACCCAGAACCATGCAATTGAAATCAGCTGCATGGCTCTGGATGTAAAATGCCTAGGCCAACAGCCATCCCCCGTCAACAAAAAGTGTTTGTCCGGTGATGTAGGAAGCATCTTGTGAAGCTAAAAACCAGACTGTTTTTGCCACTTCGGATGGCTCGCCCTGCCTTCCCATCGGGATGCGGTTGCTTTATAAAGGAGAAAATACTAGGGAAAACACCTGTAAAGTAAAAGAAAATGGTGGTTCAACATTGCTTTAGTGATGACTTTATGTAGATTAAACTAGAAACCTGCAAATAACAGTGTTAAATGCAGGCCTTCTATTTCCAATAACAAATCATTATTGTTGGTAAAATATGCCCAGAACAAGACTCGAACTTGCACAGTGTTGCCACCACTAGGACCTGAACCTAGCGCGTCTACCAATTCCGCCATCTGGGCGCACGCGAAACTATAGCTCAGAGCATTGTTGCTTGTCAACATATCGCATTTGCTCAAATTGCGTGTGAATCGGGTGTTATTTGGGATATGAGAACCAAGAGCCATCCTGGGCGTCGAACATATGAAACTTGTCCACATCAATACTCGGTTGTCCGATAAGCAGCTTGATGGTTTCCAGTGCCTGCATGCATCCGATAACCCCTGCTACAGGGCCTAATACCGGAACTCCGTACTGATCTTCGCGTCCTAGCAGCGTCTCTTCAAGCGAGGGTTTGTCCCCCGGAAGAAAAATCGACAGTTCGCCTTGCCATCCATATAATCCACCGTGAACGAGCGGAATGTTTGATGCATCGGCTAATCGGCCTACGAACCGTCTGATTGAAAAGGTATCCAGACAGTCAACGACGACATCCGATTGCTTCACTGCCTTTGTGAATTCTTCGCTTTTTACGATATCGACAATGTGTGCATGCAGAGTAATTGTGGGATTAAGAGCTTTTAGGTGCTTTACAGCCGTATCGGCTTTTGACTTTCCGATATCCGTATCCGTATACAATATCTGACGATTAAGGTTAGATGGTTCTACCACTTCATAATCAAACACATGTATCGTTCCGATTCCGGCTGCGCTCAGATACAGCAGCACGGGTGATCCAAGCCCCCCGCATCCGCATATCGTAACCGTCGAATCAATCAGCTTCTGCTGATCCGCTTCGGAAAGCAGGTATGGATGTACTTGCCTTGAATAACGCAACTCCATCTTTTGTTCTTCGCCTCTACGATAACGGTTTAAAGGGATAGGCTGCTGCGCTGTGCGTGAGATGAAGCCTGACCATCGATTCGGCCATGGCTATCGCGGTTGCAGCCGGATCGACGATCGGAACATTCAAAGCAGCACTCAGTTGCGGTACCACAGGAGACATCCCGGTACAACCGAGTACGAGCACCTGTGCACCGTCTCGTTCTATTGCGGTTCTTCCCGCTTCAATAAACGCCTTGATCGCTTGCTCATCAAGCAAATCCTCGATGGGTATATTAAGGCAGCGTATTGAGCATAACTTTTCAGCAACCGCATACTCGCGTGCCATTCTTCTGTATGCCGGCATCAGTGAGGCAAGGGGGGAAATGATGGAAAAGTTGTCTGCCAGGGCTGAAGCCATGAGATAGGAGGACTGTGCAGCCCCAACTACAGGAATCCGTACGCATTCTCTGAGCGCGCTCAGCAGGGGATCCAGCGCGCAGTCGACGATGATTGCATCGACCTTTTCGCGCGCTGCCGCCTGAACTTCATCCATGATTCCTTGACTTGCCAGTATTTCGTCCAGCGTCTGCTCGATTGTCTCGGGTCCTTTTTTGATGCTGGTAAAATCAATAACGGTATCGCTTGAACAGAGAGGAGCACGATAGAGACGCTGTTGTTCGATGAATGCTTCGTTGGCGTGTCCGATGAATATGACTTTAATTCTATACATCTAATGGTCTCCTCTATTGCTAGTTCTTTAGCGTTTTACGCGTCCTGAGGCATCCCCGCCCATTAAAGACAGTACCTCCGATTTGGTCACGTAATTGAAATCGCCTTTGATCGAATGCGCAAGACAAGAAGCTGCCGTAGCAAAACCGATGATGTGTTCGGGTTTTTCTTTCATCTCTTCATCGGTCAGCGCAAACACCAGGCCTGCACCAAAAGCATCCCCCCCACCGATTCTGTCGACGATATTACGGATTTCGTACGGTTTGTAGGCACCATCGCGCATCGGATGGAAGAATGCTTTGCTAGAAGATCCGTCATACAGCATCGCCCCCCAGTTGTTATGGCTGGCGGAGATGCTTTCACGCAAAGTAAAAGCAACTTTTTTAATATTGGGAAACTGGCTTATTATCTGGGCAGCAACGTCGGGATACCGGTCGATGGCAAGTTCTCCTTTCGAAACGTCCGTACTTCCTGCTTTAATTCCGAGTACATCATCGGCGTCCTCTTCGTTACCGATTAGTACGTCGATATAGGGCAAGATCTTGCGCATGGTTCTCTCGGCTAGTTTCTTTGGAGTACAAGAAGAGTCCCAATCCCATAATTTTTTCCTAAAATTCAAATCGCAGGAAACGGGGATGTTGCGATCTTTCGCCGCAAGGACCGAAGCCAGCGTAGCTTCTGCCGCGTTCTCGGATAATGCCGGGGTGATGCCGGTCACATGGAACCATCGGGCATCGGCGAATATGGCGTCCCAATGGTACGATGATGGAGCAGCCTTTGATATCGCTGAATAAGCTCTGTCGTAGATGACGTTGCTCGACCGCTGGTTTGCGCCGGTTTCTACAAAGTACAGTCCAAGGCGGTCCTTCGTTCTAAGAATATGAGAAGTATCGACACCGAAACGACGAACGGCGTCGATGCACGCATCTCCAAGCGATGTATCGGGAAGCGCCGTCACATAGCGGGTAGTACGCCCCAACATCTGTAATGAAACCAGTACATTGGCTTCGGCACCATAAAAACCAATCTGAATCGGACCGGGCATCGCCTGACGGATTCGAAGAAATCCTTCTGCTTCGATGCGCCCCATAATCTCGCCAAAACCTACAATCGTCTTATTCATGCTATCCCTCTGACCTTTTTAAAGATATCGTAAGCTTCTTTCGCGTTTGCTCCGATTGTCTTCCAATCGGAATTTCTGATACTGTCGCGAGGGGCAATCCACGATCCACCGATTGCGAGAACTTCAGGCATCTCAAGATAATCGACCATATTTGCCGCAGTCAGACCTCCCAGCGGAATATATCGTAGTTTTAAGAATCCGTAGGGAGAGTTGATTCCTTTGAGATATCCTAGGCCTCCGCTACCCTCGGCATGAAAATATTTCAGTACGTCGCAATCAAACTCCAATGCTTGTTCGATATCCGACGGAGTACATATGCCGGGGGCAAACGGTAAAAGGGATTGTCGGGCACTTTCGAGTACCTTTCGATTACATCCCGGAGAAACGCCGAAATGGACACCGCTTTCTTTAACTGCACCAACCTGCTCTGGCCGGATAATGGTTCCCGCTCCTGCAACCATTGAGGGAACTTCTTTCGTTATTCTCCGTATCGCTTCAAGAGCACCTTCGGTTCTCAACGTCAGCTCCATCGAGGAAATTCCATTGTCCACCAACACTCTGGCAAGCTGGACAGCCTTATCCGGCTCGTCGATTACCAATACTGCGATAATTCCCGATTTACCAATCTTTTCAACCATGCTTTTTGGCATCATCGCCATGTGAAAGCCTCCTACTATATAGTGTGTTCAACCAATCCCTAAACGCGTTAATAAATAAATTACATCACCGTCCTGTAATTGCTCTTCGATGGTAATCGGAATGCCGTTACGAAGTATGCGTACGACTTCTTTTTCAGTACATCCGATAGCCGAGAATAAGTGAGTGACCGTACTTCCCTCGGCTAGTTCTCCGAGCCATTGATACGGTTTCGTATCGGTAGCGTATTTAACCAAATCTCCGTAGAGTCGAGCTCGTATGTGCATCGTTCAACGCTCCGGTGCTCCAGAAAGTTTCTTGTCCAGACGACTATATATCCAGTGGTACGCAGGATCTTTGAAGAGGGTTTCGCGTGAAGCTAGCAACCCCTTCAGGATGATATCGGCTTGTTCGACGCACCGTCTTCCCAGCAGTTTCGCGGAACGGACCGCGGCAACAACCGAAAACTCTTGTTTTTCGTAAAGACTGTCCATAGCGTTCCTTGCATCCTGATTGCATGTCCATGCTCCGGTTCCGATATACGATTCCCACATATCTCCGGTTACGGGTACCGATTGCATAATCAACGCATGGTTGATCATGTCGGTAATCGTGTGTTCCTGACCCGAAAACATATGAATGCCTTGGGCAATAGTACCTACCGTTTTCATCTGTTTAGAGAGTGTTTCGCTCCCGTCTGAGCGTACTACCTTATGGCTTCCGAAACTAGCGTTGCCCAGACGGTCGATAAAGCATTTGACCTGACCGGGCATCGTCAT
>JAAYDK010000218.1 GCA_012729295.1 Spirochaetales bacterium
ATCTCTTTTAAATAGTGGTTGTTATGAACAAAAAGTTGAGAGACCCACACGCCCAAACCGGCAAGATTAATCGTCATGCCTCCAATCGACGTACCGATTGCCCAATCGGGAGTATCCTCGATTGAGTTTAGATTAAGAGGAAGCCATGTCATCACGGTTCCTGTAATCATCATGATACCGCCGACGGTCATCAGTTTGTTTTGTCTGATCAGACGGTTGACGAGCGAATCAATCAAATTTTGCGTTTTTTCATCAATTAGAACATGCTGTTCCTTCAGCATGGCAAAAAATTCGAACACCTGGCTTGGCATCCCCCATTCGGTTTCCATGTTATAACTGACTCCCCTGAACACATAGCGAGGAGGAACATAGTAAAACGGCTTACGTACTGGCGGATAGTAGGCGAGTTCTGATTCTTGAAATTCAGAAATACCCAAAACCACCGAATCCTGCGTTGCGTATAATGAACCGAAAACCATACATATGATTATCATCATAATCAGCGGTCGTTTCATACACGATCCTCTATAACATGCAAACATTGTTTATCGTGCATCATGCTTATGGCTGTGATAGATTGAAAAACCGACCATCGCCAGCAGTGTAAACACATACGGAATCGCTAAAATGAAATCAGCGGGAATATTCCACACACCCTGTGCGTAATTCGAAAACGAATCGGCAAATCCGAAGGTAAAAGCAGCAAGTAATAATCCTAGCGGCCGCTTTTGCCCCAAAAATATTACGACTAATGCAATCCAACCCTTGCCCGATGTGATATTCGGAACAAATGCTCCAAGATTCAGGGTGAGCAAAGCTCCTCCCAAGGCACAAGTAAGACCGCTGATGAGAAAAGCCGTAAAACGGTACCGGTCCGGCTTCATTCCGAGCGAAATCAAAGCTCGTTCGTGCAACCCGGCAGCTCTGAGGCGCATGCCAAATGGCGTACGGTACAACACGAACGCACATATCGCTAACAAAACCCATGCCAGATAGACGAATCCGGTATGTCCTGAAAAAATATCGCCGATAATCGGGATGCGTTCAATCCACGGAATATCCAGCGTGGGTAGGCGATCCATTTCCTGAAATACCACTACCCCTTTGTTCCCGAATAGTTTGAATGACAAGACTACTGTTAAGCCCGAAGCGAACAGATTGGCCGCTAGTCCGGTAATAAACACATTTGATTTTAAATACAGAGTAATGGATCCTAAAAGTGCTGCCAAAGCTAGAGAACAGAGAATTCCCATCAGGACTCCAATCAATAGACTTCCGCTGTAATGCGCAAATATTACCGAACCGAACGCTCCGATGAGCATAAGTCCTTCTAAGGCGATGTTGAGCATGCCCGACAGCTCGGAGAATAAACCCCCCATCGCGGCAAGCAGCAAAGGTGTCATGATTGACACGGCACTATGGAGCATTGGAAACCCGGTACCGTTCATACCGACCTCCTGCGTGTAGCGCCTATTTGCTGAAGTACCGTACTGGTTACGAGGAAAAATACTACAGACTGTACGATCGACGAGATTTCGTACGTCACATCTGAATGTAACATCGCACTACGCGCCCCTGATTCGATATATGCAAAAAAGAGTGCAGCCGGGATGACTGCCGCTGGCTTGAACTTGGCAATCAAGGCTACTGCCAGGCCGTTCCATCCCATCCCCGCCGAAAATTCTTTCATGCAGGCGTAATAGGTACCGAAGATTGCCAAACTGCCTCCGAGACCGTACAATGCCCCGCTGAGCATGATCGGAATCACCTGATAACGTCTGGGATCGATTCCTCCGTACGTTGCAAAATTGCTGTTCAAACCGTACATGCGTAGCTCGTATCCGTGTTTCGTCTTGTAGAGGTAGAAATGAATCACCATCACTGCTACGATTGCAATGAATAATGCAGAACTGAGATTTGACGGCTCTAAAATTCTTGCTAATCTGAACGATTCTGGGATGGTACGCGTAGCAATCAGATTCGTATTAGGATCCATAAACGGTCCTGCAATCAGGTAATTCACCACTAATACGACTGCATTAGAGAGTAAGAATGAAGTAATCAACTCGTTGGTTTTCCACTTCATGCGCAACACACCAGATATTCCGGCCAAAGAAGCTCCAGTGAAGGCTCCGGCTACCAATGCAACAACCGCACCGAAAAATCCCAACGGAGCCAAGAATAGCGCGCATATAGTGGCAACGAAAGAACCTCCGTACAACTGGCCTTCGCCACCAAGGTTAAAACTACCTGCTCTCATAGCCAAAGAAACACCTAGACCACCGAATATTAATGGAATGGCACTATTGAGCATGTTGCCAAAGTAATAGGTATTTTGCATCGGACCTATGAAGAAATAGCGCAATGTTTTCCAAGGAGTCTTGCTCAGCAAGAGTGCGAGGGCGACCAATACCGCCAGCGATATGCCGATAATCGTCAGCATTCCCACAGAACCAAGCATAATGCGCATGGTACGTGCATGCCGTCGTTCAAGCCTGTTGTCCATGCACTTTCTCCTGGCACTTCAGCCCCAACATATAGTTCCCCATTTCTTCTTTGGTAACCTGACGGACAGCGTTCTCGTCCAGACGTGCGACGACAGCACCGCGGCAGAGCACTACGATGCGATCCGACAAAGCTAAAATTTCATCAAGATTCGAACTGATGAGCAAGACGGCAGCACCTAGAGAACGCAGGTGCATTATCTGCTCGTATACGAAATTGCTACTTGCTACATCCAGACCCCAGGTTGGTTCGCAACAGACGATATAATCACGATACTGCTCAATTTCTCTAGCCAGAATGACTTTCTGAATATTTCCGCCTGATAAAGTACCGATGGGCATTCGAGTACTGCCCTTGACCTGATATGTTTGCAGTAGCCGCTCCACATGAGACTCAATCTTCTCGCGCTGCAACACCTGGTAACGGCTAAACGAGTCGCGCGCATCGATAATCATATTCTCGGACACATCGGCTGCAAGTGCGCAACCAGTGTGCAATCGGTCAGCTGGTATGTAAGCTAACCCACGTTTGCGCAATTGAGCGGTTTCGAGGCGAGAAACATCTTCGTTACGCAATTGTACAGAACCGGACGTAACGGGTAATTGTCCACTGAGAACTGCTTCCAGTTCGGCCAAACCGTTTCCTCCCACTCCGGCGAATCCTAAAATCTCGCCTGAACGGGCGCTAAATGAAATTTTATCGAGAACGGGAGTTTTGCGTCCATGATTGAACACCGAGACATGCCGAAAAGTCATGACGTCGCTTTGTTTTTGCGGGGTTATCGAACGCTGGACTGTCAGTGAAACAGTCTGTCCCATGATCAGGCGAGCGATTTCTTGTTCGCTTACTTCGGATGTCTTAAAACTACCAACCATTTTCCCCTGCCGCATGATTGCGACCCGATTTGAAATAGCTTTGATTTCGTGAAGTTTATGAGTTATGAGTATCAACGATTTTCCACGTTCGGCCAAAGAGCGCAGGGTCACGAACAAAGCTTCGGTTTCCTGCTCGGTCAGTACGGCAGTCGGTTCATCGAGTATCAATATCTCGACATCGCGATACAGCATCTTGACAATTTCGACTTGCTGTTTCTGTCCGATGGCTAATGAAGAGACCTTTTGCCGTGCTTCGATTGAGAAATGGTGGTTCTTAATTACCTTGTCAACTTGTTCGCAGGCGGCTTTCGCATCGTACTTCAAACCATAATGCAATGGTTCCTTACCGAGGGTAACGTTCTGCTCTACGCTGAAGTCGTCGATCAGCATGAAGTGCTGGTGGACCATGCCGATACCCAATCGGCTGGCCGTCAGCGGAGTATCAATCGATACTTCTTTACCGTCTATACGGATGGTGCCGGAATCGGGTCGTTCCATACCGTACAGGACTTTCATCAAAGTGGTCTTGCCGGCTCCATTTTCTCCAGCCAGACAGAGAATCTCGCCTTTGTGCAGGGTAAGGTCTACTTTGTCGTTGGCCTTTAATCCGGTTTCTCCATATATCTTGACGATGCCGGCCATCTCCACCGCATCCCGCATGAAATCCTCCAGAAGCTTAAAAGCTGGTCTCGTTTAGCTTAGAACAACGGGACCAGCATATCATAGCATCATAATGCCGGAAGCGTGTAGGCTACCTTACCGGCTTTCACATCGGCATAAAAAGCCTCAAACTTGGTTCGGATTTCCGCAGGAAGGTTTGCCGTGTACGCGGGATCATCAAAGAAAAATCCCATGTAGCCTTCTTTGGCTCCTACCGTCGAAGCTGTTCCGTAGGCAACCTTGCCGGCCATTACTTCAGATAAGACCTCTTTGACCAGTTTCTTTTGTTCCATAGAACCGCATCCAACGACGAAGGTAGGAGCAGCAGCATATTCGTTGTTATTATGGAAAACGATGTACGCTCCTTGTTCTTTGGCGACTTTAAACAGACCCTGGGCTGCACCACCGGCGATTGACGCGAACACATCGACTCCTGAATTCTTCATGCTTGTTGCAAGTTCGGCAGCTTTGTTCGCATCGAACCAGTTGCCGATTACACGGAAGTCAACTTCGATTTTCGGTTCTACCAATCTAGCTCCGGCTAAAAATCCCGGTACCATATGCTTGTTCAGCAGCGGATATTCCTGGGCTGCAATGAACCCGATCTTAAGCTCTTTATTAGCATACGGCATGGTGCTGGTGGTAACCAATCCGGCAAGGTATCCGAGATACAGCGATTGTTCGTACTGATTGTACAGGTAGGTTCTAATCTGGCTGTTTCCGGCTAACTGAGCGTCTGTGATGATAAATTTTTGATTAGGAAATTTTGCTCCGACTCGTACGCAAATCTCAGGTAAAGAAGGATTTGAACCAAGCACCAGATCATATTCGCCGGTGGCAACTAACGAGGTGAGCTGCTCTTCCCATTGCGCCTGGTTGAATCCTGCTTCATAAATCTTTACCGTAACGTTTGGATTTTCTGCTGCGAATTCATTGGCTCCTTCGGCTAAAGCCGTGTACGGGGGACTGCCTGCCACAACCCCGGTGATATAGACGAGCAACGACAGTGACTGAGGCCCAGCTGTAGTCTGTTCGACAGCTCCTGCTGCTGATATTGGTGCGACGACGATTACCAGAATCGTCAGAACCATGAACAACGATACGATTTTCCTTGTCATATTACCCTCCTTATGCGATACCGATGAAATCGCAAGCTTGATCTACACTCCAGTTTTCATGAACCAGATTCATGGCGGCTGTCAGCATTGTATCGACATCGCCATGCTCCCATATATTCCTTCCTACTGCAATTCCTTTGCCCCCCGCGCAAAGCGAGTCGTATATATCCTGAAACACCGAACGGACCGAACCAGTCTTCTCGCCACCAAGTATGAGGATGGGAACCGGGCAGCCTTCTGTCACCCGGGCAAAGGATTCAATGCTCCCCGTGTAATGGGTTTTGATTAAGTCAGCACCGATTTCCGCTCCCATCCGGGCAACCATTTTGATTGCTTCCGGGTCGTTAGGAGGGAGCTTCTCGCCCTTGCGACTTCCTTTAGCCATTGCTTCAACCATCACCGGCAATCCGAGACGATGGCATTCGTCAATCGCCAAAGAAGCCTGCCTGATGAAAGTCCCCTCATGTTCATGGCCGAATTTAACCGTGATTGCAGCACATGCTGCTCCATAAGCAACCGCGGTCAAAGGCTGGACTATCATCTCTTCTTCAAATTGACCGCCCAAGACGGTAAATCCACCGGTTAGTCGTAATACGAGTGCCGTACACCTGTCCCAAACCTGAACCGATGCGTCTACGAATCCTTTGTTGGCAAGGATTCCGTCGACTTTCGCACGGATACAGGCAGAAACAAGTTTGTCCGGATGAACAATTCCCTGTATCGGTCCCGCGATGGCCCCGTGGTCCATGGCGATTACGACCGATCTTCCGTCGCGCTTTGAAAAAAGGGATTGTCTACGTAACATCAATCCTGCGTTCATCGACCATTCCTCCACTGTTCCTTTAAAGAGGCGTAGGTAGCTCTATACCTATCAAATAATCGGTCATATATGGATTTTACCTTTGTATCCGGATCGTAGCGCCTGCCGAATGCTACCAATTGCTGTGCGGCGACTGCTATGGACGGATAATCGCCAAGTGCCTTACGCGCGAGAACCATCGATCCTACCAATTCGGCATCGCCGATAGCAGGAACGAGTACCGAACGTCCGGTCACATCAGACTTTAGCTGATTGAGGAAATCACTTTCTGAAGGACCTCCGGTAACGCGTAAATCCCCAATGTGTCCTCCGAGTGCTTCCATGGTCTCGATTACGTCCCGAATGGCAAAACAAACCCCTTCTGCCACGCTGCGCGCGAGGTCGGCAGAGGTGACTGACAATGTCAGATTGTTGAAAACTCCTTTGGCATCGGGATCCCAAATCGGTGCACGCTCCCCGCACAGATACGGTAGAAATACTACTCCGGCCGAACCGTGTTTCGATTGCGACATGAATGCATACAGGCTTTTATAGGATGCTTCTTTCATGCCAACGATCTGCTTAATCCAGCCGATTGCCTTACCTGTCGTCGAGATGATGCCCGATATGTTGTAATAGGGTTTGACAGGATGCAGATACGTCATGAGACGGTCATCGTCAAACGGGTGTTCGGTACACAAATTTATACCGTCCGAAGTCCCCGAGCGATTGCACGTCTGTCCTGGCGCTACCGCAGCACACCCGAGAATCGATACGAGAAAATCGGGACCACACGCATAGACGGGAATGCCAAACGGCAGCCCCAGTGTCTTTGAAGCCATAATGGTTATCGTACCAACTTGATCTCCCGGGCGGCACATCTGTGGAAATTTTTCAGAATCAAGACCGAGAGCGGTCAACATGCACTCATCCCAGTACCATCGCAGTGCATCATCGGCATGCAGAACTGTCCGGGCTTCGCCGGTAAGCAGATAGTTTATATATTCGTGCGAAGAAAGGAACCAACGCGTACGATGATACATTTCGGGTTCGTTACGGTAAACATAGAGCGCTTTGGGAAGCATGAAGCTCGAATCGACGAATCCATGAGCAACTTGGCTGACCATTTCGGCTTCAACGACAGCTCTGCGGTCCAGCCATAACATCGCATTGGCTGCCGGTGCGACAATCATATCACCATCTACGGCCGGCTCGCCGAATACCGGAGTCAGTGTCGGTCCGTTTCCGCTCACCGCAACAGCCCTGATGTCTTTACCGGATGCCGTCTTTCGACAGAGTATTGCCAATGCCCGTGCCCATTGCCGGGGATCGGCTTGTTGAGCTCCGTTATCGTTCGAAATGATCCGGACCGATTCCGATGCGCTGACAACTATTTTGCCTTCATGGTCGAATACGGCGGCTTTGCATGTTGTCGTTCCGATATCGATAGTCAGTATCACTTAATCCCCCATCTTCACCAATACCCGATATAGCTTGCCTGCAAGAGCTGCTTCAACAGCCTCGGCAATTTTTTCAAAAGGATACACGCTGCTGATTAAATCATCTACCAATATCTTGCGATTGGCAAGGGCACGCACTGCAGTATAGAAATCCGATTCCGACCTTCCTTCAGTGCCGGTAACGACAAACTCGTTGCGATGTATCGTGTTCATATCAATCGGTAACACCGGCTTGTCGCTGTAAGACGTGTAGATGTTCAGCCTGCCCCCGGTGGCCAAAACAGAGAACGCAGTTTCTGCTGCAGTAAGCGAAGGAGTTGTTACGATACAGGCCTCCACACCGCGATTGCGGGTCAACCGCTTTACTTCTGCCGTGAATGTATTCGTGTCTGAAGCATCCACGACCGCATCGGCTCCTATGCGTCTGGCATCCTCAAGTCGTGCATGTACGATATCGCTTACGATTACGCGAGCTCCGATTGCCAAGGCAGCCTTGACATGCAGCAAGCCCATCGTTCCTGCTCCAGAAACGAGTACGGTATCGCCTAAGGAGACTTCTATGCGACGCAAAGACCGGATACAACAGGAAAGTGGTTCTGCAAACGATGCCTGATCCAAAGGCAGATCGTCAGGAACTACCTGCAACTGCTCCGGCCGTACTGCCATATACTCTGAAAAAGCTCCCAGAACACGCTGCCCCTTCTTGTATCGGTTTTCGCATAGATTGCTAAATCCCGAAAGACAAGCCGGGCATGCGTGGCAGCGATTAACCAGGTCAAGCACTACATGATCGCCGACTTTAACATCGGTTATTACTTCACTGCCGACAAAAACAACGACAGCAGAGGCTTCATGCCCGGGAACAATCGGATAAAAAATTTTGCGCTGACCGTCATAGAGACGTTGTTCCAGCGTACAGATGCCGCAATAGGCGATTTTTACCAAAACTTCATAGGCTTTGGGAACAGGTTGTTCAATTTCTCGTATCTCGATGTGTTTTGGTTCTGTCAGAAATGCACTTTTCATGGCTTACCTCAAAATATGAAGTTAACGTAATACGTAAACTTTACTAACAGTCTGAGATGCCTTTTTTTACCTGTCAAGTAAAATCATATTCATTGAAGTTTTCTTAGCCTAATGCTCGACACACGGTCACGACTGTGGTATAAAGCAGGCCAGCAGACGGTAATTTCGGACCCTTGATCCGAAACATCTTCATAACGGGGGAATGTGTGGATACGGAAAAGTACCGAATCGGTGAGCTGGCCCGTAAAGCGAAGGTAACGCCCCGAACGGTCCGCTACTACGAGTCGCTCGGACTTTTGAAGACCAAAGAACGTAAAAACGGTAACCAGCGATACTATACCGATGAAGATTTGGTATATCTCAATCGAATTCTGCAGCTTAAAAAATATGGGATGACGCTTGAGGAGATTTCGGAAATCATCCGACTCGGCAACGAAGACGACAGCGGAGAACGCCGGCGTCTTGAGCTTCTCAAGAATTATCGCAAGTTGTTGAGTAAAGAG
>JAAYDK010000452.1 GCA_012729295.1 Spirochaetales bacterium
CCCAATTTCAGGTTAAATTTTTTCGTCGACGAGGTGGGCCAGTTTATTGCCAACAACGTCAAGCTGATGACCAACCTGCAGAGCGTGGCTGAAAGCCTGGCGACGATCTGCCAGGGCAGATCCTGGCTCGTGGTCACCTCACAGAGCGACATGGGAACTGTTGTCGGGGAAATGACGCAGCAAACCGATGATTTTTCCAAGATCCAGGCGCGTTTTGCGACCCGGCTGAACCTGACCAGCACCAATGTGGCCGAGGTGATCCAGAAAAGGCTTTTGGCCAAGACAGACGATGGCGTTCGCTCGATGATCGAGCTTTATCACCAACACGAGAATAATTTCGGCACCTTGTTTGGTTTCACAGATGGCTCGCGCAGCTTCAGGCCCTATAAAGACCGTGATGAGTTTATCCAGACCTATCCCTTCGTGCCCTACCAATTCGAGCTGTTCCAGCTTTGTATCCAGAACTTGTCCAGCCACAATGCTTTCGAAGGCCGGCACAGCTCTGTCGGTGAACGCTCCATGCTAGCTGTCTTCCAGGAGGTCGCCAAGACCATATCTGGCATGGCAATCGGCCAGTTGGCCACATTCGACCAGATGTTTGAAGGGATCAAGAACTCGATCAAGACGCAGGCCCGGAAATCGGTTACGGCGGCGGAAAGCCAGTTGGGCGAAAGCTTTGCAACCAAGCTGCTGAAAGCCCTGTTCCTGGTGAAATACGTTACGGAGTTTAAGGCGACGCTCAACAACCTGACCATCCTGATGCTCGAACGCTTCGATGAGGATTTGCCTCAGCTCAAACGTCGCGTAGAGGAAGCCCTGAACCTTTTGGAACAGCAGATCTATATTCGCCGCAACGGACAGCTTTACGAGTATTTGACCGATGAAGAGAAAGACATCGAGCAGGAGATTAAGAACACAGACGTCGACCAGTCGGCGGTTAAAGCGGAGCTGGCCAAGCTGATCTTTGACAGAACGCTGAAACAAAAGCGGATCCGCTACGACGATAACGGACAGGACTATCCTTATTCCCCAAAACTGGATGACCAGCTGGTTGGCCGCGAGCATGAGCTGACCATCCACGTGATCAGCCCCTTCCACGAGCATGCCGACAATGAGCAGGTGCTGATGATGCAAAGCACCGGACGCGACGAACTGCTGGTTGTGATGCCGGTAGATCCGCGTCTGATGCAGGACCTGATCACCTATAAGCGCACGGAAAAATACATCAACCAGCATTACTCCACGACCCAACTGGATTCCATCAAGCGCATCCTGACCGAAAAATCGGCCCGCAACGGCGACCGCCTGAAGGATTTGGAGCTGACCGTCAAAACACACCTGGGCAAGGCCAGGCTATTCCTGTCGGGCACCGAAATCGATAGCCAGGCGGAAGATGCCCAGAACCGGATCAGCCGGGCTTTCCAGAATCTGATCAGCCGGATCTACCCTAACCTACGCATGCTCCAGGGCATCAACTGGTCCGAGAGCCAGCTGTCGGATATCCTGCACCAGTATCGGGATGGCCTGATCATCGGTGAAGAGACGTCCCTGCCGGAGGCCGAGCAGGAGACGCTGTCCTTTATCAAGATGAATAAAAGCAACGGCATCCGTACCTCGATCAAAGCGGTCAACGACAAGTTTTCAAAAAAACCGTATGGATGGTACTATGGCGCCATCATCTGCATTCTGGCCAAGCTCTGTGCCCGAGGAAAAGTCGATGTGCACGCAGATGGCAACATCCTGGAAAACGACAAGCTGGAACAGGCCCTGCGCAACACGCTTAATCACGGCAACGTTATTTTGGATCCACCACCAGACATCCCGAGGTTTCAGGTCGTCAAAGCAAAAGACTTCTATGCGGACTATTTCCATGTGCCTCCGATCGCTAATGAAGCGAAAGCACTTGGCCGCGAAATGGCCGACCGTTTCGATGCGTTCCACCGCGATCTCGACGAGGCGATCAGAAAGCAGC
>JAAYDK010000219.1 GCA_012729295.1 Spirochaetales bacterium
TCAAAGAAACATATGGCGATCATCATAGGATAGCGGTGTATACGGACTCTCAGTATGTTAAGAACGGAATTACTGTTTGGATTCACAGCTGGAAACGCAATGGTTGGAAAACAGCCAATAGATCCCCGGTTAAGAACCAGGAGCTATGGATGCGCCTTGAATCGCTTGCAGAATCTCTTTTATTACGTTGGAATTGGGTAAAGGGTCATGCCGGTGTGCCGATGAACGAATTATGCGACACTTTGGTTCGACAGGCGATGGATTCTGTGAAGGATACTGTTTTACAAATCTAAAATTTCCAGAATCGTATGGATGCTCGGTTGACACTTTATGCTCATCTTGCTACTATCCAATTCGTTCGAGTGGGCCACTAGCTCAGTTGGTAGAGCAACGCCCTTTTAAGGCGTGGGTCACAGGTCCGAATCCTGTGTGGCTCAGAATCGACTCCCGGTAAAAAGGGAGTCTATTTTTTTATTTTTGACAATTCGGGCAGTAATGGGTTCCCCGCTGACCAACGACAATCCGCTGAATCGGCGTGCTGCATTTCGGACAGGGTCTAGTACTTTTACCGTAAACGCGAAGGTTCGAGATGTTTTCTCCACGATCTCCATTGGAAGTAAAATTTCCTTTACCGTCTCCCAAAGACGTTCCCCTATGAATAATTGCTGTCGTAAGAATATGCCTGATAGATTCCAGTAGTACTGCAGACTCATCACGAGACAGTGAATGTGCCGGTCGGCAAGGGTGTATCGATGCTGAAAAAAGGCTCTCGTCAGCATAGATGTTGCCCAAACCGGCAAGAAATGACTGATCGAGCAGCAGCGGTTTGATACGCATCTGCCTACCATGCAATCGTTCAAACCATACATCGGTAGTCAGTAGCGGATCAAACGGGTCGGGTCCGAGTTTGTCGTAGATGCTAGTTTGAGAATCACAAAGCATAATTCTACCGAATTTTCGAGGATCGCTAAACCGTAGTGAAGATTCATTAAATGTAATAATTACACGATCGTATTGTCCAATACCCATTTCTGAAGACACAAGGCTAAGACTTCCTGTCATCCGTAAATGAATGAATACGTGAAGACTGTCGCTGAGCAGTATATGGATATACTTTCCCCGTCTGCGGATGTCGATGATACGTTTTCCCTGTACCGAATGGCAAAATGTTTCGGTCGTGCTGTTTTGAATCGTACGGTCCCATAGTACGGTGGCCTGAGTAATCGGTTTACCGATCAGGCCACAAGAACGTAAATCGCGACAGACCGTCTCTACTTCTGGCAATTCAGGCATTTAATGCTTCAGTTGGCAGTATCAGTAGTGTGTCATAATTCAAAGATCGTATCAATCTTTTCTCCACATGATTGCAATTTATATTGATTTTTGGTTGTATACACGCATGGATACACAATACGTACAACGGGCAGTCGAGTATCGCAATCGAGGATGCAATTGTGCACAATCTACAGCATTGGCATTTTTACCGTTACTTGATATCGAAGAATCGACGCTTTATAAGATCACCGAAGGTTTTGGCGCGGGTATGGGCGGATACGACGGAACGTGCGGAGCACTCAGCGGGGTAGTGGCCGTGATTTCCTTATTGAAGAGCAGCGGAACTGTCGAGCGCGTCACTAAAGAAGAAACCTATCGATTAACCAAGCAACTCTATGATCGATTCCTCAATAAAAACGGTAGTTGCGTCTGTAAAGATCTAAAAGGTATTGAGACGCAGGTTGAGCTGCGTTCCTGCATGGGGTGCATAGAAGACGCAGTCTTGCTTACACAAGAAATACTCGGTGTTTAGGCTACAACAAGTGTGATTCGTCGCCCGAGAAACTACGACTTTTATAGGCCGTAATATCATATAAATCTTTGATAATCTGATCGACCATCGGCTGAACTGTGCAAACCTTATCGTAGCATTTTGCGGGGGTATCAGATTTTTTGCATTGCGGCCAATCGAGTTTTCCGGTTTTCATAAAGGTTACGACATCGCTTTGGATTGCCTGAGCGACCGCATACACTTCGGACATGTCCATGGTAAATAAAAACATCGGTTGCACGAGTACGCTCTTGAACGTGCCGAATACATAGGGGAGGTCGGTCGCGTGAAAAGAATGCATACCGTTCATCCTGAGTGCAATGGTTTCGTAATCGAATCGATACATCCATGCCGGTACGTGTTCTCCTGCAGCCTCGGCAAACCACACACTTGAAATCCTGAACAGCAGATCGGTGTACAGTACTGTTTTCGCACGTTGCGGACCATACTGGCGACGATAACGCTCGTACAACAGGTCTCTAACAGCCGGATGTTCCAATCGCAGCCCCTCGTCGATAATTCTTTCTACATCCACCAGCAGTTTTGTGAGGACCTTAAGGGACATAAATCCCATCTCCTCTTTCGTCGTACCGATCAACAAAGGAACCGTCGGAGGCGATGATGATTGTGCCGCGGGGATCGGATGATGTCGTACTAGTTTGTTGTCGACTGTAATCCTAAACGTCGCCGAGCCCATGTTGTAATACTTCATAAAGCGTTTTTGCAGATCGATGAGATCGTATAATGTAGCAGAAGTAAGATTTTTGCTTTTATTAAGACCGCTAAAATTCAAAAATGCATCGGTAGTCTTTCGACAAACATCAAGGCTCTGCAGCTGGGTAGGGCCGCCGCTCATAATTACCGCTCTTTGGAACAGTCCTTTTGCTTCTTCCATGACCGATAACGTTGAGACCATCGTCCCTCCCGCCGATTGTCCCATGATGGTAATCAATTCAGGATTGCCACCGAAAGATCCGATATGCCGGCCTACCCACCGTAAGGCGGCAAGGACATCCCTAATACAATTGTTTGATGTAAATTCATCAGAGACGGTTGAGAAATCAAGGCATCCGAATATTCCCATACGGTAATTTACGGTCACTACTACAATATCCCATGTTTTCGCCAGATATTCTCCGCGGTAATACGATTCACTGCCTGCTCCGTGTGAAAATGCCCCGCCGTGAATAAAAAAAAGGACCGGACGCTTTTTTTCATCGCATTCGGGAGACCAGATGTTGAGCGTAAGACAGTTTTCGCTTACGTCGGTTCTCAAAATGCTTCTCTGAGGGCAAATCCCGCTAAATGAGACGGCGCGTACGGGCGAATCATACTCAGTCTCAGGCACCGGTTGAGAAAAAAGTAGGCTATTCTTAATAGGCTTTGCGTACGGGATGCCTTTCCATGAACACACCTGCGACGATCGGATTCCCACGAACATACCCAAAGATGTGGTGGCCCTTACTTCGTTTGGCTCCATGTGTTACTCCCCTTACAACATCAGGTGGGTCTTTTCTCAACGGCTATTTGGTTTTTCCCTGCCTGTTTGGCTCGATACAAAGCGATATCGGAGCGTTTGACCGCATCTGAGAATTCTTCATCCCCATGTTCGAATAAAGAAATCCCTGCTGTAATAGTCAACGATAATTCTTCAGAAACAGAAGTAATTTTCTTTTGTTCAATCTGATGCCTCATCTGTTCGGCTAAAAGAGATCCTTGCTTTTCCTGCATTCCCGGGCACATGATGAAGAACTCGTCGCCACCCCACCGATAGAGGCGTCCCAGATTACCAAGGGCGGTATAAAATTGTTCAGCAATTTCCTTCAGCACTCGATCTCTTGCATCGTGTCCGAATCTATCGTTGATATGTTTAAAATTATCGATATCAATCATCATTAGAATACTGGTAACACCTTTTTCCCGAAATGTATCAAAGGCCTTCGCAAGATCACGAAACCCTGCCCGGCGCGACCATGCATCGGTAAGCTGATCGCGGTATATTTCTTCTTCAAGATGTTTGCGTTCTTTTCTCGCAACCCATTTTTCGATACCGATAATCAATCCATACCCAATGACAACAAGCAAGACGAGGCCAAGAACAAATATTGAAACTGAAGAAGCCGCAAGATTGGTGCTTTGAGTATTGACTGTATCGATATAGCTTTGCATGTCATCGAGATGGATACCCATAGCAATAATCCAGTCGTATGGTTTAAAGAGCTTTGCATAGGTGAGTTTTTTCGAAATTTCGTCGCTATTCTTACGCTTAAAATAGTAGGTAAAGAAAAGTTCTCCGTGTTCTGTGACACCTTCTAGCTCTTCAAGATAGGGGTGATTCCCCACAATATCAGTCATACTCGTCGAAAGCAACATTCCTTCGGTTTCACGGAGGTTGGGATGGATTCTGCGAATGGCGTAATCGTCTCCTCCTTGATAATCTACTACCTCATTGACCCAGATGTAGGAATCCTCCTCAAATACCGAAGAATGGATTTCGTTCGCAGTGTCCTTTTTTACCGAAGCATCGATATAACTCATAGGGACAGCGAATGCCAGCCCATGATTGTCGAATTCAATTGAACGGAATTGTGCAAGATTCTGTGTGCGAAATGAAACCGAATTTTCTCCCGATGTGGGAGTTTGAATAAGATTGAAAGAATCATACAGTGGCACATCAGTATCTAAATCCCACACAGCATAGACGATCTGACCGACATCTAGAGATTGTTTAGTAATGGTTAGAAAATAATCTACCAGTGATTCGAAAGAATCAGCTGGAAATGATTTGAGCTGATAGTAGAAACGCTCGACTAACTGCTTGTGGCGTCCGATATAGTCGATTCTTCGCTGTTCGATACGGCGTATCTGATTATCGACGGTTTCCTTTAAAAAGCTCTTTTTTAGCTGCTCAATCGTAGCTTGCGTATTTTTTTCGTAAATCGATGCAACTTCTCGTGCGGTAGTCAGATAAAAAACAGCGACAAAAACACAGATGATAGCGATCATGATCAGACTAAATAACCAATAACGCCGGTTGAACGACTTTGAGGACACTTTTCGACTCCCGTACACGTGTAATTGAATTAATCCAAAATCATCATACCATGAATATTTTTAGAATAACACTCCCCTAGAGTCCTGCAGGTCATGACTCTTGAACCTTTGGATTCAAGAACATACAATAGAATCACCATAATTGTCAGGAGCACGTTAGATGCAGGATTTTACTATTCATCTTCCCACAAAAGTCTTTTTTGGCCGGCAATCAGAATCAAAAATCGGATCGACTCTACAAGATGCGGGTTATAAGAAAGCGCTCATACATTACGGCAAGGGTAGTGTAGTAAGCAACGGACTGTTACAGAGGATCATCACGTACCTCGTGGATGCGGGTATCGATTATGTCGAATTAGGAGGGGTCGAACCCAATCCGAAAATCGAGCTGGTTCAAGAAGGTGTTGAGCTGGCTAAACAGGAAAGTGTTGACATCGTCGTAGCAGTCGGTGGCGGTTCGGTTATCGATTCTGCAAAAGGAATCTGCCTTGCGATAGCCAATGGGCAAGACACGGTCTATATGCTCAAACACAACATAAAGCCGACCAAGCGGTTTCCGCTCGCTGTAGTTCTAACTATTTCTGCTGCAGGAAGTGAAATGTCCAGCAGCCATGTGATTACCGACCCCAACACGAAAAGAAAACGAGGATTAGGTTCTGATTTGCTACGTCCCGACTTTGCGTTCATGAATCCCGAACTTACCTATACGGTGGGACCTTATCAGACTGCATGCGGAATCGTAGATACCATGATGCACACGCTTGAACGCTATTTTACCACCGATGTCGATACGGAATTAACTGACCGGCTTGCCGAAGGGTTACTTACCGCAGTCAAAAATGCCGGCTATGCAGTAATGAAAAATCCAGAGGATTATGAGGCACGAGCAACCTTGATGTGGGCTTCAAGCGTTTCGCACAACGGCATCACAGGATGTGGGAAAACGACTTTTTTTCCAGCTCATAAACTCGAACACGACATTTCAGGATTGTTTGACCATGTATCGCACGGAGCAGGATTGGCTGTTGTATTCCCGGCATGGGCAAAGTATATGTATCGATATGATGTTCGAAAATTTGCTCAACTGGCAGTCAGGGTCTGGGGTATCGATATGGACTATGATCATCCAGAACGTACTGCGTTATTGGGAATTGAAGCACTTCAGACTTATTTTGATTTTCTCGGCATGCCTCGTACGCTTACAAAACTCGGAGTACCGAAAGAAAGTTGGAATCAACTGGCCAGTATGACGACAGATCAAGATTCGATTAGGATTAAATCATACGTTCCGTTGACCTCGAAAGAGATACTGGAGATTTACGCACTGGCGGATTGAAGTAAAATCTTCGGCAACTACTTGACGATTTAGAGAGGGTATGATACAAGACTACAGCATTTGCATGTCTCCTTCGTCTAGTGGTTAGGACAACGGGTTTTCATCCCGTCAACGGGGGTTCAATTCCCCCAGGAGATGATAAACGGGCTGTCGTAGGTTTTACGGCAGCCTTTTTTGTCGCGTACCTCAGTTGTGTAAATCGAGCCTATGAGTTACACTTGAATCCCGGAAAGGATCCATATTATGGATCACAATCATCTACAGGGGAACTGCACATGAACAAAGTAGTATTGCATGCGACTGACCTAGACGGATTTCTCACCGGGGAAGACAAGCAAAAAGTATCTCAGGCACATATTTTATATGAGCAAGCAATTAACTTGTTTGCTAAAATAGAAAAAGGTGACCACGAATCACATCAGGCCATCACTTCTCTCACGCCGACATTTGAAAAAATCGGGCGGTATTTGAAAGAGGTAGTTGCACACGAAGACCGTATTCACGTCTATTCGTTTGAGACTCCGCAAGTTCAGCACGGAGCTGCATCGCGTCTTATTTCAAAATTACGCGATCCAAAGACACAACACGAAGAATTTTTGTACTATGTACAGCGAGCGTATGAACTCTTATTCGCTCATGTATATGCCGATCGTGCATTACCTAAAAAACGAAGTATTGTAACAAAGACTCCCGTGACGCTCCCGATTCAGAATTATGCTATTCATAAGATTCCCGATGTAGATAGTCTTATCGAAAATACAGTGATGTGCGTCATGCTGCGTGGAGCCTTGCTACCGTCGATGATTATCAGCAAGGAAATCGAAGAATATTCGTCAACCGGATTCGTCACTCCCTTCGCGTTGTTTAAGATTAAACGCGATGATTCGAAAATCGAGAGCAATATGGATTATCTGCTTGATCTCGACCGGTCATTTTTTGATTTGGAATCACTTGAGGGTAAAGATCTAATTTTTGCAGATCCTATGAATGCAACCGGAGGATCTCTCGTTACGATTGTCAAATACATCACCACCCAGGGAATCAAACCAAAATCAATAAAATTCATAAACGTAATTTCTGCTCTTAAAGGGGCATTACGAGTGGTTCGTGCTCTTGAAAATGCCGAAGTCTACACGCTGTGGATGGATCCGGTGTTGAATGAAAAGGCCTATATCCTGCCGGGCCTCGGGGATGCAGGCGATAGGCTAAATGGTGCGGACGAGTCTGACAATCCGCGAAACATGATTCAATTGATGGCTGATTACGGGACAAATATCACCAATTTGTATCGGGCCCAAGTTCGTGAAATTGAAGAAACGGTTCTGGGTCGCAACGGCAACTAGAGGTGGATATGAGCAGGAGGAGCAGACTTGTAGTGCTTAAGAGCTCTTTGCTACTTCTGCTTGCGATTTTTTTGTTATGTATTTCATCGTCATGCACGTCGACCGAACAATTGCGAAATCAAGACATCGATCATGCGTTAAAATTAAGCACAGAGCATGCAGAAAAGCAAGATTATCGGCAGGCAATAGAGGTACTCGAAACCGCCTTACAAAAACTGCATTTCGAACAAAAGCTTCAGTATAATCTCGGATATCTCTATATGCTGAGCAAAGATTATCAGAAAGCGACAACCTCATTTGCATTATTAGTCGATGCGTATCCCAAACATATCGGTTATAGAATGGCGTATGCCGGAGCATTATCGTTAGGTGGGGCAGTCGATCAAGCGATTACTCAATGGAAAACCGTACTTGAAATCGATGCGTATCACGAAACAGCAGCTATGTTGCTGCTTCAAAACCTCATTCAAGAACAGCGGTTTGAAGAAGGGTACGAGCTTGCGCGCGATATGTATTATAAGCAAATGTTTAGCAAGGAATTGCTTCACATGATGGCAGAGACCGAACGAGGTACCGGTCGCGGAGACGGTACCTCGTATGATGCGCTTGCGTCAGCGTACGAATAATTATTTTTTTAGTATCAGATTATCTTAAGAATCGATTGTAGAACTAGTTCGGGAGCCCCCGATGCATCTACATCGCGAAGCAGTCCCTTGTGTCTGTAATAATCTATCAGCGGCTGCGTCTGGCGCTCATAAACCGATAGACGGTTGAGTATGGCTTCTTCCTGGTCGTCGGGACGTTGAATCAACGGTTCTCCCGTTTCATCATCGATTCCGGCAACCTTTGGTGGATTAAACGTGATGTGATAGATACGACCGGTGCTTTTGCACATTCTTCTACCGGAAAGTCGAACTACAATCGAATCGCGATCCAGAACAAAATTAATTACATGATCGATTGTCGTCATTTGAGCCAAGGCATCGGCTTGAGCAATCGTTCGTGGAAAACCGTCTAGAATAAAGCCGTCCTTGGCATCCGATTTTACCAAACGTTCTTTCACCATCTCGATCGTTACCGAGTCGGGAACCAGTTCTCCAGATGCAAGAATTGCTTTTACCTGTTTGCCAAGACTAGTTTCATGTGCGATTGCATAACGAAAAAGGTCTCCGGTAGATATATGGGGAATTCGAAGAGTATCTTTTGCCAATGCGGCAATCGTACCTTTGCCAGCTCCCGGAGGACCAAGAAACACTAGATTCATAGAAACACCTCCCAGTGATGATTGAGCCAAGTATAGCGTATTGCGACCAGTTTGTCGCACATACTGCATTCATTGAATCACTTTTCTTCTAAAATCATTAAAAAGGACTAGACTAAATATGGAAAAATCATGTAGCATCCGACTCGGCTCAGGTGTGTGGGCGTGATAAATGCTTGTACGACAGTTGAGCAATCCACTCAGAAACCATGTCGACCTACTTGACTTTTTAAATGAGGTTGTAGTATGTTGGTCAGGCGCTCTGATGGAGCGTTGCTCGGCAACGGGCCAAAATGCCTGAATCGGAAACGATGACGGCACCTGATTTGTGAAATAAATAAGCGTAGGAAAGAGAGAAGTAATGCAAGCAATTGCAGTCTGCGAAAATTAGTTTCGCGGAAGTGTAAGGGCTTCCAAGTCAATTCAAGGAACTGAATGAAAGAAGTCAGGTTCGAGCGCATGCGGACAGCCGCATGCGGCGAGGCGACAGGGGAAGATTCGAAGGAAGAGTAGGCCGGCGTGCA
>JAAYDK010000220.1 GCA_012729295.1 Spirochaetales bacterium
CGCTCGCACGAGTCACTATCGCTTTATTCACGGCAACGAAGGCCTGACCGCGTACGGAAGACAGGTCGCTTGTCAATTGTATCGCTGTTTGTTCAAGATGTTCCTTTGCTTTTCCGATGGTACCGTTGCGATAGATGGGATAGGTCAACTCGGGACCGATATAAGAAAAAGCAACTGTCTTGAATCCTTCTGACAGCAGCTGTTCCTGCTGTAAATAAGAAATCCACTGTTGCCAGTCCTCTCCTCCCATTACTTTTACCGTCTCTTCGACTTGGCTATCTTCAGCAGGTTCAACGATTGTTCGTGAAATCATCCCCGTAGAAACATCGACGCTTAACGCTTCATAAGCCGTTGCAATCGGTTTGATGACCGATCGATACGTCGTATTGGTTTTCTCATCGACACGAAGCGGAGATGCCAGACTGTAGACCAATAGGTCTATACTACCGAATTCTTTTTTTACCATCGCAGCAGCCGATTCTTTTACAGCATGAGCATATGCGTCTCCGAAGACCGAAGCAGCAAACACATTATTTCTTCTGGCAATACGCTCGAATGCAATGGTATTGTACCAACCCGGAGTCGCAGTCTTGTGTTCGGTCGGTTCACGTTCGAACGAGACATTAATCGTACCGGCCTTCCCCACTATCGCAGCGACGATTCTACTAGAAAGACCGTAGCCGGTCGAACCGCCGACGACTAATACTCGTTTGGGAAATGCGGACGGATTTGGATTTGCATATCTGTTATCCATGTGTTGTGCAACTTGCCGTTTTACCCACTCTACCTGTTGGCACACATATTCGGCACAACCTTGCGGATGTGCGGTAAGCGAAACATTTCGCAATACTTTCTGAGCTATGATCATGAAGCCGACTCCTTTTCCTGTTTACCGATAACGCACATCCAGGTAGCTTCGGCGGCAACCTTCCCATGGATTTTCACAATGCCGCTCTGTCTGAGCATGACACTCGATACGCGAAGGTTCTTTACTTCGATGATGACCGAATCACCAGGGAATACCGGAGCTCTGAACTTTGCTTTTTCTACAGTTCCCAACACAAAAAACGCACCGCTGGGTAACACGCCGCTTTGCCGCAAGCCGGCTCCGCCACATTGCGCCATCATCTCTACCAGCAACACTCCCGGAACGATTGGGTTGCCTGGGAAATGGCCTTTGAAAAATTCATCATCATGCCTGAATACATGGCGTGCTACGGTTTTTTCTTCATCAACTTCCAATAATTCATCCACGAATATAAAGGGCGGCCGATGGGTCAGAAGGTCTTCGATGTCCTGGAATTTCTGTTTTGTCTCACCAGTCATTACATAGTTCCTCGCATTATTATGATCTAAAACGCTTGAATACCAGCGCTCCGTTATGGCCTCCGAATCCTAGCGATTCGCTTAACACAACTTCTATAGTACCAAATTCACCAATATTAGGCACGTAATTTAAATCACATTCACTATCGGCATTCCGGAGGTTACGAGTACAAGGATAAAATCCGTCACGAATCGCCAATAGGCTGATTATCGCCTCAACAGCTCCGGCAGCGGCAATCAGGTGACTCGTCATCGATTTTGTCGAAGAGATTTTTACTTGTTTTGCATGTTCGCCGAATGCAAGCTTAATTGCCTTAGTCTCCATCACATCGTTCGCCTGAGTCGATGTCCCGTGTGCGTTGATGTAATCAACCTGATGAGGTTCTACGCAGGCCATCTTCATAGCCTCGCTCATTGCACGCGCAGCTCCTGTTCCTTCTGGATTTGGAGCGGTCAGATGAAAAGCGTCGCACGTCGCACCATAGCCGGCTATTTCTCCGAGGATGGGTGCATTTCGCTTGAGCGCGTGTTCGAGTTCTTCCAAAATCAAGACTCCGGAGCCTTCGCCGATGATAAATCCGTCCCGAGTAGCATCAAACGGCCGACAGGCTGATTCCGGCTGGTCGTTGTATGCTGTCGACAACGCCTGGAGCCTGCAAAAGCCTGCGACAGCCAGTTGCGTGATTGCAGCTTCAGTTCCTCCTGTTACCGCCAGATCGACAAGACCCGAGCGGATTGCCAGAAAAGCTTCGCCGATTGCGTCGGTACCCGAAGCGCATGCGGTCACTTTTGTCATGCATGGTCCGTAAAGGCCGTATTTTATAGCAATATTTCCTGCTGCCTCGTTGGCAATGAGCTTAGGGATGGTCAGCGGGCCTACCGCTCTCGGTCCACGTTCGATTAATTTAGCAATATTTTCCTCGACGACTTCGAATCCCCCGATTCCGTTTCCCATGTACACTCCGGTTCGGTACGGATCATAGCCCCCGTCTCCGTTCGGCCCCAGTTTTGCCTGCATCATAGCCTGTACTGCAGCGTGGAGTGCAAATACGGAAAAATCAGCCATCGATCTCAGTTCCTTTCTATCCAAAAGATCCTGGGGGTCGAAGTTGCGAACCTCCCCCGCAATCTTCGACGGATATTCTAAACAATCGAACTTCGTCAGTTTCCCGATACCCGACGTGCCGGCTTGTATCCCTTTCCAAAATGGTTCTATCGAGTGCCCCAGCGGATTCACCGTACCCATCCCGACAACCACTACTCTCCGTGCTCTCAGTTCTCCCATAGTACCACCCTCGCCTACATCGTCATGCCGCCGTCGACGGCTAATACCTGACCGGTAATATAACTGGCTGCCGGAGAAGCTAAGTATGCAACCGCATCGGCAACTTCGTAAGCAGATCCGATTCGTCCGAGCGGAATCTGGTTCTGCAATTGGGTTTTAGCAGGTTCACCAAGAGCTTCGGTCATGGACGTTTCGATGAATCCCGGAGCGACTACATTTACTCTTACGGCTCTTGAGGCCAGTTCGCGTGCTAACGATTTTGAAAATCCGATCAAACCCGCTTTGGAAGCAGCATAATTTGTCTGGCCGGGATTACCGATTAATCCCACAACTGAAGAAATATTTATAATGCATCCTTGCCTGCGTTGAACCATATGTCTGCTAAGTGCCCTGCATGTGAGAAACGCCGCACTTAGGTTTACTTGCAACACATGGTTCCATGCTTCATCCTTCATCCTCATAATCAAGGCGTCTCGCGTTATGCCTGCATTATTTACCAGCAGGTCGATCCATCCGGCTTGTTCCATTGCCACTTTCATAGCCTGTTCCAAAGATGTTCGATCAGCAATATCGCATGCTATCCACGTGACCGATTGCTGAGATTGTTCGGCAATTGACGCAAGGTCTTCAGCCTGTTCTGCAATAGTTCTTGAAAGATACCAGACGCGATAACCGTCTTTGAGTAACCGCGTGACGATTGCACGTCCGATACCGCGCGACCCGCCGGTCACGATTGCGTGCTTTTCTTCTGATGTATTCATACTGATTCCCCTATATTCCTCAACTGTTCGATCGCTTCGCTTGTTCCTGCCGGATAGCATGCTATTGAGGTCCCCATCGAAGCCCAAAGCCCTCCGAGCACACGTTGTGGTCCGGCTTCCAACAACAGGGAGAACGTGTGCTCTTGTCTGAGTGAGAGCACGGTTTTCATTACGGAAGTCCAACGGACAGTAGAGACTAATTGCTTTGCACAAAGATCTCTCGCAGTGCTTCCGTCGGGGATGACTGTACCGCTGACTGAGGAGACGCATACCCCTTTGGGGTCGTTAAATCGAAATGAGGCTACATACTCTTGAAACGGTTCGACCGCATCGCGCATGAGCGGAGTGTGAAACGGTCCGGAAACACGTAACGGCACTACTTTCCGAGCTCCGTTCTGACGTAGCATATCAGCAGCTATGTTAAGCTTGTCCAAAGGACCGGCGATTACTGTCTGTGTTGGGCTGTTATCGTTTGCCACAAATACTTTTTCGATAGCCGAATCTTCAATCAACTGCTCGATTTGAGTCATCGACAGCCCCATTACGGCCATCATCGAGGTTTTTCCTAACGTTGTTTCAAGAGTACGAATAGCCTGCTCCATTAACTCGCCTCGTCGGAGGATTATGGAAAACAACGTGGCATCGTCGATAATCTGCGCACCAGCTAACGCCGCCAGCTCTCCGAGACTGAACCCGGCGTGGATATTACATGAAAACCCTATTTCATCAAGCACGATTCTTGCAGATCTGCTAGCCAGCGTTACGGCCAATTGCGTGGTCAGCGTTTCACGCAACTGATCCCCGGTTGCATCGCAAAGAGTCTGGTACATATCGATACCGGTTATATCCCGTACGAGTCGAAACAAACTTTTTACCGTATCGGACTGTCGATACAAGTCTATGGCCATACCCGGATATTGAGCACCCTGGCCGGGGTGAA
>JAAYDK010000221.1 GCA_012729295.1 Spirochaetales bacterium
TAGCCAACCTTTTTATGAGTATAACCCGAATCGGCCAAATGTAAATATCGAAATCAGTGAATTTGTGAATAAATAAAAAAAATTAATTTATTTGAGGTATTCAGTATAATGAGGGTATGGTTAATCATCTATACATCATTAATCAAATGATTATCATTTTTTGTGATTTGGTTTTTGCAATTCTTTTTATGTGGTAATTTTGTTGCAAATTGTTGCAAAAAGAATTGACTTCCTTCGATTCTCAATTACAATATTTATGAGAGCTAACCTACGATTATGAGGAGAACGTATGAGTGATGTGATGCATCCAATCCCGTTTGAGGAGATAATTCATAGAATATGTGCCGAATACCGGCAGGATAAGACAATCTTCGGCATCCATGAGGATGCATTTCATCATGTCCGGCGCACACGGACAATTCGCGTATTCAATCAAGGGTGTACAATGCCGCTCGGACCAGCAGCGGGACCACATACACAACTGGCGCAAAACATAATCGTTTCGTATCTGTGCGGAGGACGATTCATCGAGCTGAAAACCGTACAAAAACTTGATCGTCTGCACATAGAAAAACCCTGCATCGATGCTCGGGACGAAGGGTATAACGTCGAATGGTCAACCGAGTTTACGCTCGAAAAGGCTTATGCCGAATATGTGAAAGCCTATATCGTACTGCATCTGATCGAGGCCCTGATGAATAAGGGAAATCTCGACTCTCCATCATATATATTCAACATGAGCGTCGGCTACGATCTGGCTGGAATTCAGACAGAAGGCATGCAACGATTTATCGATTCGATGTCGGATGCATCGAATTGCGAATTCTTCAACGACTGTATCGTTGCTCTCGATTCGCTGATTCGCGATCGGGAATTTCTTCATGATACCCCGTGGGAATCATTGTACGGCAAGTTGAAAAATCTTCCTAAAAATATTTCGAGAAATATTTCCCCGTCGGTCACCGTAAGTACGATGCACGGATGTCCGCCTCAAGAAATTGAAGCAATCTGCACATATCTGCTTACAGAAAAACATCTTGATACATTTGTAAAATTAAACCCCACGCTTCTCGGGTACGATGAAGTCCGTTCCTTGCTCGATGGTCTGGGGTATCAGTATATTAAGCTGAAACGGGAATCGTTCGAGCACGATTTACAGTATCTGGATGCAGTTGCAATGCTGAAAAGACTTCAGATGATTGCACAACAACAATCGCGCGGTTTCGGCGTAAAATTAACCAATACATTGGGCACGATAAACGACGCAAAGGTGTTGCCGGGAGCAGAACAGTATATGTCCGGAAGGGCTTTAATGCCGCTTAGCATTGAAGTTGCTTCGCGGTTGTCGCAAGAATTCGAAGGAAATCTTGCGATATCGTATAGCGGCGGCGCGAATGCTTTTACCGTAAAAGCTCTGTTCGATACAGGAATCAGACCGATTACATTGGCCACTGATTTGCTAAAACCGGGTGGATACGGGCGTTTGTCTCAACTATGTGAAATCCTAGAGAAGTCGGAAGATGCATGGGATATCCAGTCGATCGACGTTGAAGGTATTAAACAACTTGCACGACAGGCGAAAACGATGGATAGCGTGAAGAAAGACTTTCGTCAGGAGGGCGAGGCGAAAGTCCATAGCCCGCTTCCTCTCTGGGATTGCTACATCGCTCCATGCGTTCAAGCCTGTCCCATCCATCAGAATGTACCGGATTATATCTATCTGGTCGGTAATGGTCAGTATGCAGACGCGCTCGAAGTGATTTACGATTCCAATCCTTTACCGAATATCACCGGTTATATTTGCGATCATCAGTGCCAGTATCACTGTACGCGGCTCGATTATGAACAGTCGGTACAGATTAGAAAGATGAAATTGATTGCGGCAGAAAAAGGATTCGAAGAATATGTAAAACGTTGGGAGCCGCCTCAGGCGACCGCGATAAAAGCCGCTGTTATCGGCTCAGGGCCTGCAGGCCTTTCGGCAGCATACTTTCTCGCCAGGGCTGGTTTTGCAACCGAAGTGTTTGAAAAGCGTTCGACTGCCGGCGGTGTGGTTCGATCTGTAATTCCCGCATTCAGATTCCCCGAAAAAGCAATCGATGCCGACATCGATTTTATCAAGCGTCACGGCGTGCCGTTCCATTTTAACACGAGCGTTCAAGAAATGACTGTCGATGCACTCAGAGAGGCAGGTTTTCAATACCTCTTCTATGCAATCGGCAGCGAAGTCGATAACGACCTCGGTATCGACGCTCAAGGTAAACAGATACTTGCTTCGCTTGAATTTCTCAGAGAGGTTCGCGAGCACTCTTCGTACCGACTGGGGGCTTCAGTGGTAGTAGTCGGCGGTGGCAATACGGCAATGGATGCAGCGAGGGCTGCAAAGCGTATTTCTGGTGTTCGAGAAGTAACGGTCGTATACCGGCGTAGCGAACGAGAAATGCCCGCAGACAAAGAAGAATATCAAAACGCGATTGCAGACGGAATCAGCTTTCGATTTCTTACGAATCCGGAAGCCTTCGACGATCAGGGCCGGCTCGTGTGCCGGGTCATGACGCTTGGTGAACTCGATCAGTCTGGGAGACGACGACCGGTCGCAAGTGACCGTACGTACACGATTCAGGCAGATACCGTCATTAGTGCAATCGGAGAACGCGTAGATACACAGATGCTTAACCGGTTCGGTATCCCTGTCGATAAAAAGGGATATGCATGTACACATCCCGAGACGCTTGAAACACAACTGCCAAAAGTATTTATAATCGGTGATGCACAAAGCGGTCCATCCACTGTCGTGCAGTGCATTGCTTCGGCACGTAAAGCCGTTGAAGCAGCCATCGATCAAGAACTTGGGCCTGAAGAAGAACACCACCACGACCACGACGACAGTTGCGGATGTTGCGAACACGAAGATGATGAACAAGCATATGAGGATGAAGAACTCGAAGAATTGGAATCTGAAGAGGATGCATTCTTCAGCGAATTGCGATTAAAAAGACGTGTGGTACTCGAGAGCGAGAAAAAGGAAAGTTCGATTGAGCGAATCGCCCGTACAGAAGCCAAGCGATGCCTTGAGTGTTCCTATATCTGTAACAAATGTGTCGATGTATGCCCGAACCGGGCAAACGTAGCTATCGATATGCGGCATCGTAGTGATTTATTCGAACATCCGTTTCAAATTGTCCATCTTGATGCATTTTGCAATGAATGCGGTAATTGCGCTACCTTCTGTCCGTATGAAGGAAAACCTTATAAAGACAAGTTGACGCTTTTCAGTCTGCAAAGCGACTTCGATGATTCTGAAAACAATGGGTTTTTTGTGTGCGATGGCAAGGTATCGATTCGGTTCGGCGGACACCTCATAACCACTGAAATTGGGCCGGCAGGCTCGTTCGAAGCCAAGGACGTACCCGAGCAGGTATCTGCTATTATCGAACAGATAATCACGATGCATCCATATCTGCTGGGAGACGTAGAATTATAAGGACGGAACAATGAATCAAATTGTCATAGAGAATGCTACCGTAGTACAGACAATGGCTCCTTGCGAAGTGGCCAATCAGGTGGATATTGTTGTCGAGGGCGACAAAATCGTAGCCGTAGGCGTGAATGCAGCTTCGGGTTATCCTTTGGCAACGCGATTTGACGGATCGGGGAAAATCGTTATTCCCGGTATGGTGTGTGCCCACCATCATTACTATTCCGGGTTGTCCCGGGGCATGTTGGTTAAAGCAGGCAAGCAAACTGATTTTATCGAAGTTTTAAAACAATGGTGGTGGCGCCTTGATCGGGCACTTGATGAAGAAGCCTGTTTTTATAGCAGCCTTATCTGTTCTATCGACGCCATAGCTTCGGGCACAACGAGCTGCATCGATCACCACGCCAGCCCCTCCTATATCAGTGGATCGTTGGAAACGATTGCCTCCGGTATGCGTAGCGTGGGCATCAGGGGACTAACCTGTTACGAGACGACAGACCGTAACCGAGGCCTTGCAGAACTTAAGGAAGGAGTCGCCGAGAATATTGCATTTGCTCAGTCAATCGATCGAAAAAAGAAACAGGGAGAAATGCCTTTAGTCGAGGCTATGATCGGCGGTCATGCTCCGTTCACGATTAGCGACGAAGGTTTGTCCCTGATGGCCGCTGCTTCAAGTGAAACCGGAAGAGGCATCCATCTTCATGTGGCCGAAGATGCCTACGATGCCGTGTGGTCGCACCATCAATACGCAGCGGATATCGCAGACAGACTTGAGAAGTTCGGTTTGCTTTCACCGAAATCGCTATTGGTGCACGGATTATATCTGAACCGTCACGAAATCGATCTTATTAACTCGCACCGTGTATTTGTTGCACATAACAGCCGTAGCAATATGAACAATCACGTTGGTTACTGTTCCTTGCTGCAGCACATCGACAATCTGGTTCTGGGTACCGACGGGTGCGGTTCAAACATGTTCGAAGAAATTAAAATGGCATTTTTTAAACATCGAGACCAGGGTGGCACCTGGTGGCCTGCCGATTTCTTGAAAGTGTTGGCAAGAGGGAATGAAATCCTCGAGCTCTATTTCGGAAAAAGATTTGGGAGAATCGAGGCCGGCTACAGCGCAGATCTTACGATATTGGATTATCACAGTCCGACGCCGCTCGTTGCCGATAATGTTGGTTCGCACGTCGTCTGGGGCATGTCCTCCAATGCGGTGGATTCGGTGATGGTCGACGGTCGCCTGGTAATGGAACACCGGTGTTTCCCGTTCGATGTTGCACAAATATATGCAAAGGCCGCCGAAGTTGCAAAAAGGGTGTGGAAACGAGTAGACGATATTATGCCTTAAATAGATAAAGCGTATGCTTTTTCAGATAATCAACGGCCGAACGGCCAAAGGGAGCATCCATGACGATTCAAGAAAAAATAAGGGAAAAAGCCGCCCAATACAGAGATTATACCGCAACCAATCTGTCAAAATTAGTAAAAGTAAAATCCTACAGCAGCCAGGAAGAAGATGTCTGTAGACTGATTGTTACCTTATGTAAAGAAGCTGGTTTTGACGAAGTACGTATCGACGGACTAGGCAGTGTAATCGGTAGGGTCGGAAACGGTCCGAAAAAATTGGCTTTCGATGCCCATATCGATACGGTAGAAGTCGGAAATCTGGCAAACTGGAATTTCGATCCGTTTAGCGGCGACATCAAAGACGGCAAAGTCTGGGGAAGGGGGTCTTCGGACCAGAAAGGCGGAGCAGCCTCTATGATAACCGCTGGAAGAATACTCAAAGAGCTAGGCTACGGCGGCCAATACACTGTGTACTTTACCTTTACTGTCATGGAAGAAGACTGCGACGGTATGTGTTGGAAGTATTTGATAGAAGAAGAACATTTTAAACCGGATTTAGTAGTTTCAACCGAACCGACTAGCTGTCGTTTGTACCGTGGACATCGCGGCAGAATGGAGATAAAGGTTACGATGCGTGGAATCTCCTGTCACGGATCCGCTCCGGAACGAGGCGTGAATGCTGCCTACAAGGCAGCAAAAGCAGCGCTTGCCATCGAACAGCTGAACAAGGATTTACAGCCTGACGAGGAACGGTTTCTTGGAAAGGGGACCGTCACCGTTTCCCAGATTGACGTAAAAGGCCCCAGCCAGTGTGCCGTAGCAGATTATGCCATGCTGTATTTAGATCGCCGTCTTACATGGGGCGAAGACGCCGATTTGGCAATCTCGCAGGTTCGCCAATACATCTCGAAGGCGACCGGAGAGGAGCCGGATTCATTTACCGTGGAAATGCCGATGTATGAAAAAATCGGTTGGACAAAAAAGGACTATCATCAGGAACTCTACTTCCCCACATGGAAGATCGATGCTAATCATTATCTTGTGAAATCAGGAGTATCGGCTCATAAAGATCTTTTCGGCAAAGAGCCTGTCGTCGATAAATGGACTTTCTCGACAAACTGTGTCGCTACAACTGGCAGGCATAAGATTCCGGCTATCGGTTTCGGTCCAGGAGACGAATCTCAAGCCCATGCTCCTAATGAAATCAACCGAATCGATGACTTGGAGATTTGTGCTGCATTTTATGCGATGCTTCCCTATAGTCTGGAAAGTTCGCGCTAGGAATCGCTGAGAATGTGCCGTATGATGAAGATGATGAACAAACACATGCGGCACAACCGCATCAACTCAATTGCTAAGCCCCGGTGCCGTTTGGGCTCGGAGGTTTTGATTTGAGTTTCTAATTATTTAGGAATATGCATGCAAGATAAGCAGTTATTATTAAAGAATATTCATTGTCTGCTGATAGATTCTTCAAAAAAACCACTTAATAACGTCGATATGTTAATTACCGGTAATCTGGTTGCGGCAATCGAAGAGCACGGTAAGCTATCGTCGGCTGGTATGTCAAAAGTAATCGATTGTTCACACCATGTCGTGTTGCCTGGGTTTGTGAATACACACCATCATTTTTATCAGACGCTTACTCGTAATCTGGTGCAGGTTCAGAATGCAGAATTATTTGACTGGCTGAAGTATCTCTATCATATCTGGAAGCATCTTGATGAAAGGGCAGTACGGGTCTCTTCATTATTGGCGATGGGAGAATTATTAAAAACCGGATGTACGTGCACGACCGATCACCACTATTTGTATCCTCGTTCTGTTCATGCTGATTTTATGGGAATTCAATTCGAGGCAGCCGATACGCTCGGCATGCGCTTCAGTCCGACTCGCGGTTCGATGTCGCTGAGTCAGAAGGATGGTGGATTACCTCCGGATTCTGTCGTTCAGAACGCTGAAGAAATCCTTGCGGACAGCGAACGAGTCATTCGCGCCTATCATGATCCCGATCCTATGGCGATGCACAAGGTGATTTTAGCTCCGTGCAGTCCGTTTAGCGTTACGAAAGAACTCATGCGGGATAGTGCCCGCTTGGCCCGCTCTCATGGCGTTGCCTTACATACGCACCTAGCTGAGACGCGCGACGAAAATGATTTCTGCATGCAACTATACGGTAAGCGTCCGCTTGCATTGATGGAAGAGTGTGAATTCATCGGGCCCGAGGTGTTTTATGCCCACGGTATTCATTTTAATGATGATGAGTTGGATATCCTGGCTGAGACAGGCTGTGGTATCGCACACTGCCCGTCGAGCAACATGCGCCTAGGTTCGGGAATTTGCCGGGTGAGGGACATGCTCCTGAAAGGCATCAATGTGGGAATTGCAGTCGACGGTTCGGCTTCAAACGATAGTTCGGACATGTTAGGCGAACTTCGCAATGCATTACTGTTGCAGCGTGTACAGCAGGGAGCTGCGGCGATAACCGCTGCACAAGTATTTGCTATGGCTTCAGAAAATGGAGCAAAAATGCTACATTTTTCTCAAGTAGGCAGATTGGAAATCGGTTGGGCAGCCGATATGGCGGTTTTTGATGTCAATAGCATCGGCTATGCCGGTTCTCAATCGGATCCAGTTTCTTCGTTGCTGTTCTGTGGGTATGATCATCAAGCCGATTATACGATCGTGAACGGGAACGTGGTGGTCGAGCACAAGCGATTGGTCGGAATGGATGAAGACACGCTTGCCGAAGAGGCTCGAACAGTAAGTGCCCGATTGCTGAGCAAGGCTCGGTAGGAGGATTTTTTCATGATAAGCACGTTTTTACAAGCTTCCTCATTGGAAGAGGCATTACGGCAGAAAGCCGAGTACGGTTCCTCTAGCATGTTTATCGCCGGGGGAACCGAGATTAATCGATTGAGAACATCGGTTCATTGTTCGACGGTTATCTCTTTAAAGAAGCTGGGTTTAAACCAGATAGTGAAATCGGGTACCAGTTGTACAATCGGCAGCTGTTCCACATTTCAGAGCCTTGTCGAATCTGCAGAAATTCCGGCATATCTCAAAGAGTCGGCACGCTATTGCGGGTCTTTGCAGAGAAGGAATATGGCGACTATCGGTGGGAATGTCGTATTACAGCGGGACGACAGCTATCTGATGCCGACTCTTGTAGCTGCAAAGGCCAGACTTTTACTTGCCAACCTTGATCAGGATGGAGCGTTGTGTGAAGAGAATATCCCGATTCGAGAATACTTGGGTTCGAAGGAACATTTTGTCGACAGCCTGCTGCTGGCTGTCATATTGAACAAACCCACCAGGTTTGTTTCTTCGCTGCGTTTTGCACGTACGGTACAAAGTCCTGCAGCAGTAACACTGGCTCTCGGAGCCGATCTATCAAGCGGCTCGGCACACGATGTCCGTATCTGTGCTGCTGTGAAAGGTTCCGGTCTTTTCAGACTCCCCGAACAGGAAGAGGCCATTTCCAACGGGACTTACGAGGCGCTCGACAAGGAATTGACGTTCTCGATTCCATCTGTCCAGTTCGTAGACGACGCCACCGGATCGCAGCGTTATAAACGGTACATGCTCGGTACCGGTTTGGCAATGTTGTTCCGCTTATGTGTCGAATCGATTGGAAAGGGAGGTGCATCATGATCGTTCGTTGCAGAGTAAATGGTCGGGATGTGGAGGTTTCGGTAAAGCCCTCGGATTCGCTTAGGTGCATGCTGCTTACGCTTGGATGCGTAGCTGTCCGCGACAGCGACGATGGCGAAGGATTTGCCGGTACCGATACGGTTCTAGTTGATGATGTTCCCGTGTACGCGAATCTCATGCTTGCCTTACAAGCAGACGGATGTTCAATCGAAACGGCAGATGCATTATCCGACAAGGGAAATCTTTCAATCGTTCAGCAGGCTCTCATCGATGCCGGAGTCGTACAGGATGGGTATAATGCTCCGCAAGCGGCACTGTTACTGACGTGGTTGCTGAAGCATAAGAAAAATCCGACGAAGGAGCACATCAAGGAGGCTCTTTCTGGACTGTTTGTACGCGACACCGGTTACGAGCACTATGTTCTTGCGGTAAAGCTTGCCTGTGAGATGCGCGATTATGGAGCGTATCGAACGAAAATTGCCGAGGATTATCGCCCGAATCTGTCATATGTTGGAAAGAATAAACCGAAGATCGACGGACGTCAGCTGGTAGCCGGATGGAAGTCGTATGTCGAAGACCGAGTCGAAGCCGGAACATGTGCGTTAGCTATGCTTCGTAGCCCGTATGCCCATGCCTATGTCGAATCAATCGACATGAGTGAAGCGGTGAACATGCCTGGAGTTGTTACAATCATCACAGCATTCAACTGTCCCGACGTATTTTATATGTCGGCAGGTCAGGGAAATCCCGAGCCGTCTCCCTATGATCGAAGGCTATTTAATCGAAAGGTGCGTCATGTGGGAGATCGGGTAGCCGCAGTTGTGGCTGAATCGGTGGAACAGGCGGAAGCTGCAAAACAGAAAATCAAAGTTACGTATGAGGTATTACCGGCGATTTTTACCGTAGAAGAAGCCATGGCCAGCGGTGCTCCGATTGTCCACAACGGACCGGCCGAATATCTAAGCGGAGAACCTGCCAATCTTAACGAATACAACAAGCATACCGACGCGCGCGAGGGGAAGGTTGTCTACCCGTTCCCGTTGCATGCCGATCACCGTCATAACGTGGCTGCTGCGGCGCACGGTGCAATCGGTAACGTAGATAAGGGTTTTTCTGAAGCTGATGTAGTCATCGAACGGACCTATCAGACGTCTCAAGTTCAATGCACCCCGCTCGAACCCCATATCGTTTATACAAAAATAGACAACGATCGACTGGTAATTCATGCTTCGACACAAGTTCCGTTTCACTTACGAAGAATCGTGGCAAAAGTTTGTCAGATCGATGAGAACAAGATTCACGTGATAAAGGAACGAGTTGGAGGAGGCTATGGCTCGAAGCAGGATATCCTCATCGAGGATGTTGCTGCCTATGCTACATGGATTACCCGTAGGCCGATTCTCAGCCGAAACACACGCGAAGAAGAGTTCATCGCAAACAGTACCCGACATCCGATGCGCATCACTGTCAAGCTCGGGGCAAAGAAAGACGGTACGATCACCGCCGTCTATATGGATGTAAGAGCCAACACCGGACCATACGGGAACCATTGTCTCACGGTTCCCATGAACGCTTGTTCCAAAACACTACCGTTATTAGCCTGTCCCAACATGAAATTTGACGTGACCACCTATTATTCAAATATTTGTCCTACAGGAGCCTACCAGGGTTACGGGGCACCGAAAGGCAGTTACGCGCTGATGATGTGTATCGCCGAGCTTGCTCATGCATTAAAACTCGACCCGCTTGCAGTGGTTATGAAAAACAAGGTAGAACGCGGCTATATGCTTGAGATTCTCAAAAGTCTGGGCGAGGGAAGAGAGGGAACTGTCGTTCCTGTCGGAAGCTGCGGGCTCACGAAAGCTCTCGAGCTCGGAGCAAAGATGATCGATTGGGGAAAACGAGAAACGAGTTTGGATCCACAATGGAAAATTGGCAAAGGCTTTGCGATGATACAACAAGGTTCCGGGCTTCCGGGATTGGATCATTCGACTTGCGATGTGGTTATGAATACCGACGGTACGTTCATGGTACATAGCGGAGGAGCCGATATCGGTACGGGACTGGATACGATTTCTGTAAAATGTGTTGCTGAAGTAATGAAAGTAGCTATGAAGAAAGTATCCATACTTTCAGGCGATACCGACAACACGATGTTCGATACCGGAGCATATGCTTCAAGCGGTACCTATTTCTCCGGAAACGCTTCACTAAAAGCTGCCCTGGATCTGAAACACAAAGTACTTGCAGAAGCTGCATTGCAGTTGAATGAGGTAGTTGAAGATCTTGAACTACATACTCCCGGAGTTGTGTATTCGAAAAAAACCAAAAGCGAATTACCCTATGCCAAATTGATTCATAGTGCAGTTTCGGGAACAGGCCGCGGTCAGTTGGTCGGATACGGCTCGTTTGCAACCGAGAATGCTGCAATTCCATACGGAGCACATTTCGTACAAGTAGCCGTACATGAACGAACAGGTGAAATAAAGGTACAGAAATATTACGCGCTACAAGATGCGGGTACGCCCATCAATCCTGAATTAGCGCTATGCCAGATGTATGGAGCAGCGCTGAAATCAATCGGACATTCACTTTATGAGCAAATGGTTCTTGATGAAAAAGGCCGCTGCGTCAATGCTACGATGCATGCATACGGTCTTCCTATGGTAACAGAACTGCCAGAGGATTTTAGAGCCGTTTTGATTGACGAGGATGATGAATTCGGTCCGTTCGGTGCTAAGTCTATCTCCGAAATCGCTACGAACGGTGCAGCACCAGCGATTGCCAATGCGATTTTCGATGCAGTCGGCGTCTGGATTCGATCATGGCCGTTTACTAGTGAGAAAATTCTACAGGCCATGGGGAAGCTGTAGAGATATACCATACAGGTTCGACTGAAAATCGAGCCCGGTATTATGCAACATAATGCAACAAAATCGCTAGACAATAGCATATGTCCATGCTATAGTTTGGCAAATTATCAGCAAAACGGGCAAGCAACACATTGGAGGGTAACGATATGAAAGATCCTGCGGCAATCGTAAAGATGATAGAAAGATTGAAAAATCTGAAAACTCGGGACATGTATCTTAATGATTTTTTTCATACATGGAAGGAAAGCGACGATGAGCTTTCGGCAACATTCGCAGTGGCCGAAATATTTCGAGCCTTGAGAGAAAACAATATTTCTGCAAAGGTTTTCGACAGCGGCTTGGGAATTTCAATATTCAGAGACAATTCCACGCGTACTCGATTCAGTTTTGCCAGCGCATGCAACATGCTTGGCCTGGAAGTACAGGACCTTGACGAAAAAGTAAGTCAGATTGCTCATGGAGAAACGGTACGCGAGACGGCCAATATGGTTTCATTCATGGCGGACGTCATCGGAATCCGCGACGATATGTATATCGGCAAAGGTCATACCTATATGAAGGAAGTTGCTTCTGCGGTTCAAGAAGGCTATGATGACGGAGTTCTCGAACAACGGCCTACGCTGGTAAACCTCCAGTGCGATATCGACCATCCGACGCAGACAATGGCGGATATGCTGCATGTAATTAATCATTTTGGCGGAGTTGAAAACCTCAAGGGTAAGAAAGTGGCAATGACTTGGGCATATAGCCCTTCGTACGGGAAACCGCTGAGTGTTCCACAGGGGATTATTGGGTTGTTCACGCGTTTTGGAATGGATGTCGTGCTTGCTCATCCGGAAGGCTACAATGTGATGGGCGATATCGAGGATATTGCACTAAGCCAGGCAAAAGCTTCAGGCGGATCATATATGCGTGTAAACAGCATGTCCGATGCTTTTAAGGATGCCGATATCGTATACCCGAAGAGCTGGGCTCCGTTTGCCGTAATGGAAGAACGCACAACGCTTGTCGAGCAAGGCAAGTTCGACGATCTGAAAGATCTTGAGAAACGATGTCTGCTCAATAATGCAAAGTATAAGGATTGGGAATGCACTGAAGAACTCATGGCGACTACAAAACAGGGTAAGGCCTTATACATGCACTGCCTTCCAGCCGACATTTCCGGCTTGAGTTGCAAGCAAGGAGAAGTATCGGCCAGCGTGTTCGATCGTTACCGGGTTCCGCTCTATAAACAAGCTTCCTATAAACCGTATATTATCGCTGCGATGATTTTCCTTTCAAAATTCCGAGACCCTGCAAAAAAACTTGACGAGTTGTTGACCGCCGGGGTCAAGAGAATCAAATAATTAGCGTTTATATGTTAAACCCCCTTTATTTCGAATAAATCGGAACAAAAAGGGGGTTTTTTATTAGAACCAGAAGCGGTGCATCATTACACGCGGCATTACGGTTGTCTGGTTTATATACCTAAATGATCCGAATGAAGATCCCGAAGCGAACGCAATCAGACAGGTAATCAAAATAATGGCGCTAAGAATCGTTGCGATAATCGAAAGAACTTTCCCTGCCTGCGCCATACTGTCGGGACCACGCTTGAGTGATGCAGCTGCAAGAAAGAGCCCTGTGATTCCCAAAACCAGTGAAATAAACGTATTAATGCCAAATCCGTTAAGCAATCCGAATACAGCCAGAATCCCTAATACAAGTGCAGCCAGCGCTTGGCTGTCGCGATTATCTTTTCTAGCAGGTTCTGGATTACTAGCCTCCTGATCCTTACGATACTGATCCTGTTCATAATGATGTTGTTGGTTCTCCATAGTAGACCTCCTACAAAAAAAAGAATATCTGTACGATAAATATACTAAGCCATCTGTTTGTCGACTAGTGTGCTGTTAATTTTCTAGCTACATAGGGTTTATCATCAATTTTCGTGACGATCATATTCGTTGTGTATAACTCGCTCAAATGAGAAGCCTGCAACGCATCTTCCGTTTGCCCGCTAAACAATACGGAACCCGATTTCAGCATGATGATGTGGTCGGCCAAATCAGAGGCAAGGTTTGGATCATGCGTAGTGAACAGCATGGTGATTCCGCTGTGCTTCAACTGCCGTAAGATTGTTACCACACGGTCGGTATTACCTGGATCAAGACTGCTTGTCGGTTCATCCAGAAGCAATATTTTTGGTCTTTGCGCGAGAGACCGGGAAAGCAGGACCAACTGTTGTTCGCCGCCGCTGACTTGCGTGATGGAACGGTGTGCCAGATATCCGATTCCTGTTCGCTGCAGAGCTTCGAGTGCGATTTCAATATCCTTTGCGCTAGGTGCTGCCGTAGGCATAAGGTATGCACTACGTCCGAACAAGACGTAGTCCAATACGGTAAATGAAAAGCGAGCAGTCTCTTCTTGCGGTACCAAGCTGATTAAGCGGCCTAGTTCTCGTTTTGAATAGGATTCGATCGGTTGATCCATTAACATGACTCGTCCGCTCGTTGCACGTTTCCACCGCAGAAGCAAATCCATGAGAGTCGATTTTCCTGCTCCGTTAGGTCCGATGACAGCGGTGGAAGAGCCTAGCGGGATGATTGCATCGATGCAGTCAACCGCCAGTGTCTGTTGCTCTGGGTAGCAAAAGGAGACGTGTTCAAGCCGATAGGCCGTGTTCATAGCCACGCTCCCGTTCTTTTACCCGACAATAGTATGATAAACACTATTGTCCCGAGTAGACTGGTGAGCACTCCCAAGGGTATTTCACCCGAAAGCAATGTTCTCGCAATGGTATCGCACAAAAGCATAAAAAGACTGCCGATACACATTGAACCGAGTAACGAATAGCGTGCATCAGTTCCAAAAAATTTCCTAGCAATATGGGGAACAATCAGGCCTATCCAGCCGACTATTCCAGACACACTAACTACGGTGGTCGTACCGACGGTTGCGAGAAATAGCAGTACAAGTTTTTCTTTCGACGCTGAAGTCCCCAGCGAATGCGCGATACGGTCATCTAGCGAGAGTACGTTTAGTCGCCATCTGACAGCAATAAGTATCAGTAAAACGACCAATACGATCGGAATAACATAATATATATTTGACCACGTAGAATTGTATAGGCCACCCATCATCCAAAACGTAATATCCTGCAGACTGCTGGAGGGCTCGGCTGCGAGCTTGATTATCGACAATCCCGATGAAAAGAACGCCCCAACAGCTATGCCGGATAAAATCAAGCGTAAGATCCATCCTCCGAACTTAAATATTCGTGCCAGCCGATACGAGATGATAAGTGCTGATAACCCAAATACAGTAGCGCTGGCCTGAACGAGAAGGGGAACATACCCGAGTGAAACGATAACCAGAGCTGCTCCGAAGGATGCTCCCTGTGAGATTCCGAGAAACCCCGGCTCTACTAAAGGATTTGCAAAGAGCAGCTGAAAAGTGAAGCCTGCAGCGCCGAGCATTGCTCCTCCCATTATCGCCATGATGATGCGCGGAAGCCGGATCTCGATGATAATCGATTGTAACAACTCGTCGTTGCCAAAGGAAAATCCGGGTGTCGGGTAGCGGCCGACAAACATCGATACGAGCGTGAGCATGATAATTGTTACGATAGTTAAGGCAAGGGAGCGACGAAAGCTTAATTGTTTACGGCGATAGCTTACAAGCGCTTGTTTGATTTCCATTGAAAGTCACCGTTATTGTTTGGAAATTGAAGATCGATACGCTTGTATGAGAATTTCAATAGTCTGTTCGTCGTCAAGTCCGTATAGATCGCGATAAAATGTTCGTATCTGCCTTTCCATCGAAAAAAGAGGAAAGGCATCGGGATGTAGATCCGCGGCAATGAATTCTAACGCGAGTATCCATCTGCTGTCGGATTGTCCGTAATTAAGAAAATCGGCGGGAATGGCCTTCACGCGATTCTGTTTTACGGCTGCGAGTTTTGTCCATTGCCGATTCCGATAGATTTCCTGTAAGAAAGGTTGCGGTTGTGTCCGGTAACTGACAAGATATATCGCATCGGGGTTCCATGCAGCAATTTGCTCGAAGGAAACCTTTTTCCATCCTTGTTCAAGCATATGGTCCGTTACCCAAACGGGTACTCCGCCTGCCTGCTCGACCATATATGTCTGTATCCAAGAAGCAGGTGCGACAGAAAAAGTTGTCGTTGTATCTGCTGCAGCTACCTGAAGTATTAGCACTCTCGGTTTTTCTTCGTCTAACGAAGCCAGAGAATCTTTTATGATTCGCTCTCTGTTTTGGTAGAATAATGCTATTTCTTCGGCACGCTCGGGATTTCCCAATACTTTTCCGAGTTGTTTGATTTCCGTAGTCCATTGCCCGGCAGACTCGAGTTCCATAAAAAATGTAGGAATACCGAAGATGTCCAGCTTATTCTGGATAGATTCATAGTTGCTGGTTTTCGATATAACCAGATCAGGATTCATTGCGATAATGCTTTCTATGGAGATTTGTTGCGAAAGTCGTTCGGTACGGTTTTCTTCGGGTATCAGGACAGAAAAGACATCACCGAGTCCTTGATCTGTCTTTGCCATATGGATTTGCATCTCGTGAGCTTCTGGAAACAGATACAATGCGTTTGCAGGCATTACTGCAGCTCTTCCTACGATAGCAATACTACGCAGAGATTCGGGGGTCTCGACAGTTCTTCCCAATGCATCGACAGCCTGATGAATGCTCTTTGTTTGATTGGATTGGGCTATCCCTTGTGCATATCCAAGGCCGATTATTATGAAGAGCAGCCATCCGATTGTGAAAATCTTACGAAATATTCTATCTTTCATGATTCGCCATCTCCTGATAGACATCCTACCATTATATTTTTAAAAACACAACGGAATCAGGCATTGATTCGTACAGCATTTCCTTGTAATCTACTTCTAGTTATCGAAAGAGAGGCTCTCTATGAATAATCTCGAGCTGCGGACCCGAATTGCTGAAGCCAAACGTACCCAGCGACTTTTGGAAAGAACCTCGCGAAGCCAGCGCAATCAAATGGTGCATGCAATCGCCGAACACCTCAAATCCAGTGCGCCTGCCATAGTGAAGGCGAATACAGAAGACCTTCTTCAGGCACAGCACATGCAACTCGCAACACCGCTTGTCAAACGGCTCAGGTATGACGAACGCAAAATCGAAGAATCTTGCGAGCAGCTTGTACAGGTAGCTTCTCTTGAGGATCCGATTGGAGAAGTACTTGAGCGAAAACTTCTCGATAACGAGCTGATTTTGGAGCGTGTGTCTGTGCCGCTCGGGGTGATTGCGATGGTATTCGAGGCGAGACCAGATGCACTCGTACAGATTATCGCGCTGGCTTTAAAAAGCGGGAATGCAATTGTGCTGAAAGGCGGTAGGGAAGCATTGAATACCAATCGTGAACTCATAAGGGTTATCGGAGAGGCGTTAGACTCTTTTCCAACAGGCAGTTCATGGATCGTTCATCTTGAAAGCAGAGAAGATGTGGCACAAATACTCGAGTTGGATGACATGATTAACCTTGTAATCCCCCGAGGATCGAATTCCTTCGTCCGCTACATCATGGATCATACGAAAATACCCGTGCTCGGTCATGCCGACGGACTCTGTTCGATCTATATCGATGCCGAATGCGATGTAGACAAGGCCGTTAGTATCGCCGTCGACGCAAAATGCCAATACCCTGCGGTATGTAATGCAGTAGAGACGATTCTTATCCACCAAGATAGTGCTAGTCGAGTGTTACCTGGATTGAAGCAGTCGCTCGATGCATACCAGGTAATCATTCATGGCGATTCTGCCGTATCGAATATCATTGCCTGCGTAGCAGCAACCGATGCCGACTGGGATTGCGAATATCTGGGTTATGAAGTAGCGCTTAAGGTAGTATCTTCTCTTGACGAGGCGATAGACCATATTGAAACACACGGTTCGAAACATACCGATGCAATCGTTACCGAAAACCGCGATACAGCGATGAGCTTCTTACGCAGGGTGGATTCTGCCAACGTTTTTTGGAATTGTAGTACTAGATTTTCCGACGGATTCAGGTATGGGCTAGGGGCCGAAGTCGGTGTCAGTACTCAAAAGATTCATGCACGAGGACCCGTGGGGCTTGCGGGATTGATGACATACAAGTGGATTATGGCGGGAAACGGTCATCTCGTTGCCTCCTATGTCGGGATGGATTCAAAACCTTTTATTCATCGTAAATTATCTGTTGATCACAGTTCGTCGATGATAGAAGGCGGACAACCATGAGAAGCGCTATTGCACAAGTAAAGAGGATGGTCGTGAAAGTCGGGACCAATCTCTTAACAACTAAAACTGGTATCGATATCGAACGATTACGGCACGTCGTTGACGATATAGTCGCAGTAAGAGAGAAGGGTGTTCAAGTTTTGTTGGTAACTTCAGGGGCAATCGGCCTCGGAGCAAAAGAATTAGGGTATCTAAGTGCTGTCAAACGCATTGCGCTTCGTCAGGCATGTGCTTCAATCGGTCAGCCGATTTTAATGTATCACTATCGAGAAGCATTCCAGCGACATGATGTGTTGTGCTCGCAGGTTCTCCTGACGCAAAGCGAGATGAATGATCGTAAAACCTTTGTGAATCTGATGAGCTCGGTTGCAACGTTGCTTGATCTAAAGGTTGTCCCGATATTTAACGAGAACGATACGGTGAGTACCGCAGAGATCGGAACCGCCTTCGGTGACAACGACCGTATGAGCGCATTGGTAGCAAGCAAAATCGATGCCGATCTCTTGGTGATTCTAACCGATACGCAGGGTTTCTTCACCGGGGATCCGAAAAAAGATACCTCAGCGCGTTTGATAGAGGATATTGAAGCACTTGATGAAAACATGTTGTCGCTGGCAGGAAGCTCTGGTAGCACGTTTTCTACCGGCGGTATGAAAACGAAACTGCTTGCAGCCAAGATAGCCAGACAGGGCGGTTGTGCTTCCATCATCGCCAGCGGTTATGAACCGAACGTATTGCAGAGGTTGTTGAGTGGCGAACCGCTAGGGACATACATCCATGCAGACAAACGTTTGTCTCAGCGATCAAGGTGGATATTAAACAGCACCCCATTGGGAACGATCAGAATCGACGAAGGTGCGGTACAAGCTCTTCGTGCACACAAGAGCTTGCTACCATCGGGAATAATCGCTGTGGAAGGTGTATTTAGGGCAGGGGATGTCGTGATGATCAACGATATCGCCAAGGCAGTTCCCTATTACAACAGTACTGAGATCGTCGAGTTGGAGGGATGTCAGAGCCGAGACATTCCTGCTCGTCTGAAGCGGGGAAAGGCTGACGTGGTCTTTCGTCCGGAGGATATTGTATTTTTAGATCATGCAGAATAATTATCAGGTCTATCATCGAAAACAGGATATCGGGAAACGAATCAGTCTGCTCCACCGCGAGGAACCGCTGTCGATTGGCATCGTAGCCAATGGAAGCGTCGATGAGCTCATTGCTGCAATCGATGCGTACAGTAGTAAGACCGTGTGGCCGCTGGTAGTTCTGATGTTCGAAGATATGGGGCGCATCACCGAGCTGCAAAACCAATTCCAGCACGTTACGTTCATTGTGTTCAGCAACCCGGTTCCAATGGGCGTGAAAGTAAATGCGATGGCCGACGAATGTTACACCACGTATTTTGCTATTACTCGTAGCGATGTAAAAATCATATCTTTCGATGATGAAGCCCTGTTTACGCTATTGAGACGAAGCGACCGGCCTGCTGCGCTGGTTCCGATGCTCGCGAACCGCAGCAACGAAATGATTCCGTCAATCCAGACACCCATGGTTCACGACGGACTCATAGACCCGGTACCATTCTTTCCCAATACCCATATCCTCCCCACGCTTTATCCGTTTTTCGGTATCGGAATGTATGATAGGGCGCTTTTCCAGCGTCTTCGTGGATTTGATGAAAACATCTACAGCGATTATTGGCAATATCTTGATTTCGGCATACGTTGCTGGCTGTATGGATACCCGATTTTCTGTCACCCCTCGTTTATCATGGGTTTTATCTCACGTCAATCAGTCATCGAAGACCGCTCAAGCCAACCCGGAATGGAACGCTGCCATACGAAAGCGCTCGGCATACGGCAGATTAACGGTAAGAACTATACTCGTCGGTTTGGGAAATATACCGATTCTCATGTATTGCGCACCGAAGTGAAAAAACGACTTGCCCTTTATAAAACAGATTTTTATCAGCTGATAGACGAATGGAAAGCTCCGGAGGCACCTCGGTGAAAAAGGTCTCCGCCATAATACTTCGTATCGTAATGCTGATGATGTTTGGCTTTCCGGTATTCGCCGTATCTCCGTTTTCGCTTCCGATTACGACAATCATCATCGATCCCGGCCATGGCGGCAACGATCCGGGTGCTCTTTCTGCAAACGCTCTTCAGCTAGAAGAAAAATCGGTGGTGCTGGATTTGTCTCAAAGAATTAAGTATGAATTATCAGTACTCATTCCCCAGGCCACGGTGCTCATGACCCGCGAGGACGATCGTTTTATTTCGCTCGAGGATCGGGCACGAATAGCCAGAACGGCTGATCCCGGAGTCGACGGTAGTTCGATACTCGTTTCAATTCATGCAAATGGTAGCCAGTACGAAGAGGCTTCGGGTTTCGAAATTCTAATGAAACACGAACAGAAACAAGTGGTGTTCTTTCCCGACGATATTCAGGACTGGCAATTGGTGCGTTATAGCGGGATGAGCACTTCTACACTGAATAAAGCTCTCAATCTAGAAAATCGTCAGCTGGCTCGTGCACTACAAGAACGCATCGCTTCACAGTTCCCAGATAGTCGTAATCGCGGTATCAAAGAACAAGACGTTTGGGTACTCAATGCAAGTGCAATTCCTTCGGTTCTCATCGAGATTGGATTTATCACCAATTCTGCCGAATCGGAACAAATGACCGATTCCGTGTGGCTCGATTTGATGGCGCGGTCGATTGCCGAAGGAATCATACTCTATTCGAATCGTTAGCGCCTTCTCTGGGACATCTCCCTGCCTTCGAGTGTCAGGCGCGTCTTGAGGTCTTTCAGTTTCCTAGATAACGATACTTTATAGATGTGCGGATTAATCATTCTTTTATAAGAACTATGAAAGGTGGCAAGGCTTTCACGGACGCGCATCTGCAATTCGCGTAAGCTCGGATGAACCGAATCAAGAGCTACTCCTTGCTTCATGCATAATTCCAGCATCGGTTTGCAATAAGCTTGTCTTGAACCCTTCAAGATAAAGAAATCTGCTTCGTTTGCGGGATGGCAGAACACGATGTCGTTTCCTGTTGCAACGGTCTCGTCGTTCATTGCAATCAGATCTGCAATCGCCAGACCTTCCTCATCGTAAAACCGCCAAACTTGCTTGATGCCTGGATTCGTCGCTTTTTCAAAACTGTTGCTGATTTTCATCGTCGGAATGAATGCTCCTGATGACGATTGTTTGGCAGAAAGTTTATAGACTCCGTTTAATGAACTCTGGCTCCCGCCTGTGACCAGATGGGTACCGATACCCCAAGAGTCAATCGGTACTCCATCTCGAACCAGAGCATCGATAATTTCCTCTGTGAGGTCGTTAGATACGTATATCTTAGCTTCCGGCAATCCCGCATTATCAAGGCGCTTTCGAATTTCTCGAGAGAGATAGCTGAGGTCTCCGCTATCGATTCTAACACCGATATGGTGTCCCGTTTTTTGCAATTCTTTGCCCACTATGATGGCATTTTCGATACCTGAGCCGAGCGTGTCGTACGTATCGATTAGTAAAATGCAGTTTTGCGGATAGAGTCTGGCAAATTCTCTAAACGATTCCAACTCGCTTTCAAACGACATAATCCATGAATGCGCCATCGTTCCGGCTACCGGTATGCCATAGAGCTTGCCCGCAAGTGTGTTGCTAGTCGCCGAAGTTCCTCCGATAAACGCCGCTCGCGAGGCTGCAAGTGCGCCGTCCGGTCCCTGCGCTCTACGGAGGCCGAATTCCATAATTTGCCCGTTACCCGTAGCAAGACTCATCCTGCTGGTTTTCGTCGCAATCAATGATTGGAAGTTAATCGTGTTCAACAGCATGCCCTCGATGATCTGGGCTTCGATCATCGATGCTTCAATTCTGATTAAGGGCTCTGAAGGAAAGACTACCGAACCTTCGGCCATAGCATATATATCGCCGTTAAAACGAAAGCCTTTTAAGTAATCGAGAAATTCTTGCGAAAAATTGCGCAAGCCGGCAAGGTATTTGATGTCTTCTTCGCTAAAGGTGAATGATTCAAGGTTTTTGATAAATTGACTTAATCCGGCAAACACCACATACCCGCCGTTGTACGGATTGTTACGGTAGAACATGTCGAATACGACTTTGGGATTGTTGTTTGCCAATAGATAGCCCTGAGCCATCGTGAGTTCGTAAAAGTCAGTCTGAAGCGCTGAATGTGTCATCAGAACACTCCTAAATTGAATTTTTTACCGGCGGATCTCGCTAAAACCGAGATACGGAATCAAACGTTCCGGCATACGTATCGATCCATCAGCTTGCTGATAATTTTCAAAGATTGAGACTATTGCGCGTGAAACAGCAATAGCGGTTCCGTTGAGCAGATGTACGAATTGAACTTTCCCCTGATTATCCCGATACCGGATGTTTAGGCTCCTCGCTTGATAATCCGTACAATTGCTTGCGCTGGTGACCTCTCCATATTCACCGTGTTCGCCCCGGCCGGGCATCCATGCCTCGATATCATACTTACGATACGCAGGAGATCCAAGATCGCCGGTGCAGGTGTCGACTACTCGGTACGCAATGTTCAATCCTTGATAAATTTCTTCTTCAATTGCCAGCAGTTGGCTGTGGATGTCTTCTGATTGATCGGGAGTACAATACACGAACATCTCTACTTTCGAGAACTGGTGTACCCTATACAGACCTTTGGAATATTGCCCGGCTCCACCGGCTTCTCTACGAAAGCAGTGCGACAAACCGGCCATTTTGATTGGCAGCGAGGACTCGTCGAGTATCGATTGCGCATAATACCCGCCTAAGGTAATTTCTGCTGTTCCGACGAGACAGGTTCCCGTACCCTCGAGCGCGTAAATATTGCTTTCTTCGCCACGGGGATTGAATCCGATGCCTTCAAGAATTTCTTCTTTTGCGACGTCGGGGGTGATGGTGGGTACGAAACCGTATTTGGATACTATGTCTAGTGCGTAGCGTTGCAGCGCCAGTTCTAAAAGCACAGCTTCACGCTTCAGATAGTAGAATTTTGCTCCGCTCACTTTTGCCGCAGTATCAAAATCAATAAGATCGAGACGCTGACCGAGCTCGACATGATCGACCGGGATAAAATCAAATGTGGGAATATCGCCCCAGGTTTTGATCTGCCGGTTGTCGGTATCGAGTTTGCCCACAGGTGCATCGGGGTGTGTGTAGTTGGGAAGTCTTTTTGCAGAATCGAAGTATTGTTTTTCCACCTCGGATAGTAACTGCTCTTTTAACGAAATCTCTTCCTTTAGCGATTTGCCCTCTGCAATAAGTGCGGTCCTCGTATCGCTGTCCAGCTTGGTTTTCATCTTTGCTGCATTTTCGTTGCGCTGTTTGCGTAGTTGTTCTACTTCAAACAACAATCGACCGCGCTGCTCCTGAAGGTCGATGATTGCATCGATGTCGATGTTCATATTCCGCTGTACGATATTCGCAGCGATAATGTCGCGTTTTTCTTTTAAATCTTTCAAGTCAATCATGACTGGCTCCTAATGATGATAAAAGGCACACAATACTGTTATGATAATTTCTTTGCCCGGCTAGCGGCTAGTTCATCGAGCATTCGGACTTTTTCGGCAACTGCCTCCACCGAATCCATCAGAATACCTTCGAATCCGGATGACTGAAGAACATGCATCATCTCGATAGTCATTCCTCCAGGAGAACAAACCGTGATGGCCAGATCGATTGGGTTTCTACCTGTTTCACGAAGTACCGCTGTAGCACTTTCTGCGGTATCCCTGATGAGTGACAATGCAAGCGGGTACGACAGTCCTTCCTGGACTCCCCCCATCGCAACTGCATGTAAAAATAACAGGCAGGCTGCGATTGCCGATCCGCTCACTCCGGTGAATGCGGCCATCTGATCTTCTGGAATCCCGTAGGCACTTCCGAATTGGCGGACAATGTTGAACGTTTCTTCGATAAATGCAGGATCGGCCTTCGGATGGGGGACGACTGCTGTTACTGCTTTACCGACCTGAGCGGCGATATTAGGCTGAATCCTCACAATCTGTTCTGTGCCTAACTCTGCAGCGAGCGTATCGTTTGTCACGCCTGCAATCAGGCTTATCCAACTGATGTGTGTACAACCCTGTCGCAACCGTTCATACAGGTAGCCAATCACCTGTGGCTTTACTGCTAACACGACAATCGAACTCGCTGACAGCAGTTCGTCTAGTTCTACCGCTCGCACATGGACGGTCTGTGCAAATTGGTGGACATGCTCAGTTCTCGTATCATGTACCAGAACTTCCCAGTTCGTGTCCTTGGCAAGTGCGGAAGCGATTGCCGAACCCATATTCCCACATCCTACGATACCAATCGTTTTCATGATCCACCTCCCTGATAAAACGTCGTCTGCACGGTTTCGGGCCATGTCAGTGTGTGCAATTGTCCGGTAATTTGCAAGCCCGAAAAGCCATGCTGCCGTTCATATTCGTATGCCGCTATAGCGACGGTATTTGAAAGATTAAGAGAGCGGGCTTCATCAATCATCGGAATCCGAACACACTGGCGGGGATAACGGGTTAAAACCGTCTCGGGAATACCGGCAGATTCTTTACCGAATATCAAGAACGCATCGTTTGTGAAAGGAGCCTCGCAATAAATCCTTGGTGCTTTTGTTGTGAAAAACCAAAGGTCGCTGCATGTATGAACTCCGAGAAATTCGTCAATTGATTTCCATTGCCGAATCGATAGCAGATGCCAATAGTCGAGGCCTGCTCGTTTCAACTGGCGGTCATCGATAGAAAAACCAAGCGGGTGAACGAGATGAAGATGTGCATTCAATGCGGCACACGTGCGTGCGATATTGCCGGTATTTTGTGGAATTTCCGGTTCGAACAATACGATGTTGAGCGGCATCATGTCTCCTTGCACGTCACTCTACCACCAATGGCGATACCCTTCAAGCAGTACTCTTTTACTGTTCGAAATCCTGATTCAAATTCATGAGATTCGTTGCTTTTTCTATCACACGTCCTTTATTGCGTAATGCCAGCACGGCTTTTTCAAGCTCGCGCTTGCGCTTGAATCCGTCGTCGAAGAGTTCCTGCTGTTGAGGTTTATCTTGGGCTACTACATTATGGAGGCCAACGCCTAGCAGTCGGATGCTCTGCAGCTTGTTCCATTTTGATTCAATAAGCCGGCTAGAAGCAGCAAAGATTTCTTCAGCGGAATAGTAGGGGGTATCTCTGCTTTCCTGAGCACTTACCGTGGTAAAATCACCGTAGCGCAATTTGATTGCAACAGTCGTGCCAATTACGTGCTCTTCAAGTGACCGGAACATTACTTCATGACTCATCCGCAACAACTGCTGACGAATAATCTGAATATCCGAAAGATCGACAGGAAATGTTGTTTCGGTACTGATTGATCGAGATTTGACCTCACCTGTATAAATTCCAGGATCTTTACCAAATGCTACCGAATGAAAAAAATGTCCGGCAGCATCGCCGAAAGTTCGAATCAAATATTCGAGGCTCATGGTTCGTATCTGCTCGGGAGTATCGATACGGTGTTGATGTAGTACCTTAAGAGAACTGTCGCCGATACCCCAGAGTTTTTTCAACCCGAGTGTGTCGATAAAAAGAATTTCCTTACCGGGAGCGACACGGCAAAGTCCGTCCGGCTTCCCATACGAGGAGGCCATCTTTGCAATATAGCGCGAAGGGCCGATACCTACTGAAATTACGAGGCCCGTTTGACCTCGTACCGCATCCTTCAGTTTTCGGGCTGCCTCCTTTGGCGGACCGAATAGCCGTTGTGTTCCGCTCATGTCAAGAAATGCTTCATCAATCGAAATCTGCTGAACACAGGGGGAAAACGTCTGAAGTATCCCGATAATGGTCCGACTCATCTGACTGTAGCGCTCCATTCTGCCTTTTACGAATATACCGTTTGGGCACAGCTGGCGAGCTTTAAACATCGGCATAGCCGAATGAATACCGAATGCGCGCGCTTCATACGAGCAGGAAGAGACAACACCCCGTGGTCCGATACCGCCTACGATAAGCGGGAGACCACGGTATTCGCTATGGTCAAGGCTCTCGACCGAAGCAAAGAACGCATCCATGTCTACATGAAAGAATACTTGCTCCATCTAGCCATATTTCCTCTTATTTTGGAGTTGGTATCGGGCATTGGCGGCCTCGACAAGACATGCAAACAATCTATGCCACGCATAAGTCGAGTGTTGAATCAGACGGGGGAAATGACTCGTTGCCGTCATCCCTGGTAATGTGTTGATTTCATTAAAATAAATCGTATCGTCTTTAGGCTGATAAAAAAAATCAACTCTGGCAAATCCCTGAACACGTAGTACCTTGGCAGCATTTAGTGCGTATGCACGAATCTTCTCGATTGCGTGTGACTCGATTGGCGCGGGAATCTCGAGATAGGCTCCGTGCGTTTGAGCATATTTGCTATCATACGTGAGAAAGCCTCCCGAATATCCCTGGGGATCGATAATACTACCGGCTTGAGAGACGACAAGCGCGCCATGGTCTTCGAGAACGGCACACTCGATTTCTATCATATTGCCGATATATGATTCAAACAAACACGCGTCGGAATAGCGAAACACGTCTTCAATATTTTCACGCAAGCGCGATAGGTCGGTGACATCGATAATATGAACGCCGACGGAGGATCCCCCGTCGTCAGGTTTTGCACATATGCGTTTACCGAGAGATGTTTCCAACTCCGATGCATACGAACCGATCGAGTCGTGTTTCATGAACATCTCAAACGTCTGTCTGTCTAGCAGTTTCCACGGAACGGTCGGTATCTGATGAGTTTGTACGATTTGTTTGGCCAAGTGTTTATGCATGCCAAGTGCGCTGCTGGTGAGGCCGCAACCGATATAGGGGAGGTTGCATGCTTCGAAAACTCCTTGAATTATGCCGTTTTCGCCGTAGTTGCCGTGAATGATGGGGAAACACAAGTCAACACTGAGTATCGAGGAATCATGAACGAATCGAAACATGCCGGTACCGAATTGAACCATGATTTCGTTGTGTTCATCGCCTGTATGAGCCAATGGTGTCCGTGCAGGCTGTACATACCAGTGCATGTCGTAGGATACCCAGATCGGAATGCATTCGTAACCGCATTCCACAAGTTTATTAAATATATTTTCTGCTGATGAAATCGAGACCTGGTGTTCGGGTGAATTCCCTCCGTAAAAAAGAGCTATCCTAGGCAATTTCATTGATCTTTCTCCAAAAGCAATCGCTCTACCTCTTCTTCAAGCACGTCACTTTCGTTCCATGCAACCGTTTGACTGGCATACTGAATCGTATGTTCATGGCCTTTCCCTAATAATAAAAGGATGTCACCTGCTTTACAATAACGCAATGCTTTTGCAATAGCCATGCGTCGATCGAAGATTACGTAGACCTCTGTTTGGGATTCTTCGGGTATACCTTGTATAATATCGTTGATTATGACGGCAGAATTCTCTTTCCTCGGATCTTCGTCGGTAAGAAATAACGCTGCACAGTATCTAGATGCAACAGTTCCCATCGGTTTTCTTTTTGATGCGTCCCGTTCACCTGCCGCACCGAACAAAGCAATCATTCGTCCTTTGTTCAATACCGAACGGATTTCGGAAAATAGGTGTTCGAACGCATCGGGGGTATGCGCAAAATCGATGATGATGCTAAAAGGTAGCTGAAATCTCTGTAAGGCAAACCGGCCTTCGATTGGTTTCAACTGATTAAAAAGCGAACATA
>JAAYDK010000222.1 GCA_012729295.1 Spirochaetales bacterium
ATACGGTCTTGAAAGCCTCTTGAGAAGTAAAATATTCACTGTACGGCATTGCAACGGCTAGGGAGAACAACACTGCTGCCAGCACTTGCATACCGAATCCGTACCACACGACCTTGCGTGCTACTGCAAATCCCCATACCTCTACCAATACATCGCTGAAGATGTACAGAAGCGGGAACAGCAGTAGTGTTCCGACATCTACAGATAAGGTTATGCCTAACAAGCGAACGTCTACAAATTTTTGTGCCGTAATGTTCGCTACGATGAGGATTCCAACGAACAACATCATCAGCGGTTCGAGGTACGAGACTTTATTCTTCACAGGTGTCGGACTCATGCAATTCTCCATCGTTTCTTGGTTATCAATCGTTTAAAATCCAGCTATGTGTATTATAACAATTCATGAGGACAAGAAGACAGCCCGACAGATAAGAAAATAGCATGTTTTGTTCTGGATTGTTACGATGCTTAATCTCGAGAAACGCTTGTAACAAATTATTTATCTTCTTTATTTTTTCATCTTTTTATACATTGGGGCAGCCTCTTTAAGCATTTCTCTACGCAATACCTGATTGATTTTGGTTTGATATCCTTTGCCGAGAGACTTGAAATGCTCAAGGATGTCAGCATCAATGAAGATACTGATTCGTTTTTTAATCGGGCGGTAGAGCCATGGAACCACTTCTCTCGCAGGACGTAGGTTTATAGCTTCTTCCGGGGTTAGCTCGGGGATCTCGATGAGATCCTGTTCGGCATCAGCTTCCCTGTACTCAATCGTTTTTTTTAATTTTTTCATAATACAATCTCACTTCGTAAGATGTTGCTTTTCTTGCAGAAATAATCCGACTTTCTTGTTCGATACGGATTATCATGACTATTGTTAAGTTTCTCATTCGTCCGAGAAACTTGTATCGGTCTTCCTGTGATGAATGTGCCTCATCATACACTACCAACAAATAAGGATCGTCAAAAACATCAAGGGCTTCTTCGAAAGAAATCCCATGCTTTTGCTTATTTAGGCGCTGCTTCCTTGTATCCCAAGTATAGACCATCGTACGCTTCTTGTATATATAATTTTATATGCATATATGGGCTTTCAGACCCTCGATTAAAGAAATTGGTACGTATAATCTATGAGGAAATGAGGGAATTTGATTTGATGATTTCTCTTTTTCAATAAGACGATTGCCGCCTTTGCGAAAACACACGTATGGACGATTACCGTAGGTATCCGTAATTGAGCTTGCTATATTTTTATTGTTTTGCAAAAATATTGTTAATTTTTTATTTTTTTTCTTGACTGATAGTTCGCATTCCTTAAAAATAAAAAAAAGATTGATATATCAAACCCTTTCGTCATATGGCTTGATGTAACCGTCGGGCTTTTGTGCATGGATACAGTATCGTCCCGTTAGGAGATGCGAAGCATGATTTACGCTTCGTATGCGGAATAAAATGTGCGCGTTTCAAAGCTAGGCGAATTATCAATCATAACAATACTGTTACGCGCAAAAGGAGGAAGAAAACATGGCATCAAGTGATCATGCGGACGCACCGAAAGCAATCAGAGTCGTTTCTATACTAGGAATCATCGGGGCGGCGCTGTCAATCATCATGGTATTCGTTGGTATAGGAGTATTGGAAGAACTTCCTCCCATACTCCTATTTATATTGCTCTTGACTATAGTAATGATTGTTCTCTGTGTTCAGATGTATAAGAATAACGTAAAAGCTGCGTACGTTTATCTGGTGCTTTCTGCGATAAATATTATTCTGAATATTATAAACGGGGACTGGATTGCAGTAATTTCGGGAATCGTGTTCTTCCTCATCGTACTGTCCAATGTGGACAACATGAAGCAGTCCCAGGCGCGGTATGAATCATACCAAAGGCAGCTAAAAGAAGGGCCTGTATCTGATGTGTGAACAGCATGATGCAATGCATGCTGATTTGTTTTTTCGCACTAGATTTAGCAGGATTTCAACTCCTTTGTTGAAAATCATAGTTTTGCATTTTATTGAGATGAATATATGTATTACATAGAGTCGGCATTAGCGGATATCTGGTATCTTGTACTGGATTGGATCGACACAAACCAGCAGATTGTATATTGGCTTCTCATTTTACTCGGGGCATTGCAATGCTTTTTCGGCTATCGCGTATTTATCATCTATCTTTGGATTACGGGGGCGGTAATCGGGGCTATACTAAGTCTTGTACTTGCTGCCTTGTTGGGTGTTGAGGAAATCGGTTTCATCGTGTTGCTCATAATCGGAATACTCGCCGGCGGATCATTGATGATTGCGATTCACCACTTGGGTGTATTTGTCGTAGGCGGAGCTGCCGGAGTCGCTCTTTTAGCGTTCTACAGCATGACGGTACGAGAAGTCATGACTGTAGCTCCTTATATCATAGTGGGGGTGATTTTCGGTCTGGTTGCCGTAGCTTTGGAACGTCATATCATCATTATCATCACCGCCGTATCGGGTGCAATCATGGTCGTATCGCAATCGATGAACAAGTATATTGCAGATACATTGATGGATTATGCACAGTCCACGGGACGCTCGACTACATTGGAAGATTTGATAATGAGGGGTTATTTCCCTGATCAAATTAAACCGATGCTATTGCAAATGGTCGGATTGATCGTTCTTCTGGCTGTGTTGGGAATGATTGTGCAGTATCGGACGACTCGGAAATGATGAGGATTTCAAGTTATCTGTAAGAAAGATTCTCCATTGTTCTTGAAGATAGCTTGAAATGAGTACGATATATGCCTGCTGTTGATAGTTTCCAAACTTGAACACAGAAAGTCGATTATATCCAGTCAATATATAGAAATAAGAGGAAGAATTATTTCTGGTACAACCAATGCGAGTAACCGCTTAAAAGACCTCAGTGTTTGCTATAAGCTAAGATAGCAGCACCAGGCTCAATGCCATCACCACCATACCGGCGATGACGCCGCCTATAGCGATATGGTGTTCTCCGTATTCTTCGGCAGTCGGCAATAATTCGTCTAAGGAGATATAGACCATGATACCCGCCACGGCGGCGAATACGATGCCGAATGTAATATCGTTGAACCATTGACGTAGAAGAAAAAATCCGATGAGAGCGCCGACAGGTTCGGATAAACCCGACAGCAGCGAGTACCAGAAAGCCTTTGCCCGACTTTTCGTTGCATAATAAATCGGAGCGGACACTGCAACTCCCTCCGGTATATTATGAATGGCGATGGCAATGGCAATACTCACGCCCAGTGCAGGATCGGTTAATGCCCCCATGAATGTAGCCAGACCTTCGGGGAAGTTGTGAATGGCGATTGCCAGAGCGCTGAAGAATCCCATACGTAGAAGTTTCGGATCGGCAACCCCAGTCGGAATATCGTTGTCTTCCGGTCTTGCATGCATCTCGTGGGGATTCTCATACGACGGAATAATTTTATCGATAACGGCAATTAACGCCACGCCCCCAAAGAATGCCGCCACCGTTGCCCAATACCCCGATTTAGCTCCAAGGGCCCCCTCCAACGCATCTTTTGCCTTATAAAATATTTCAATCAGCGATACATAAATCATTACTCCCGCGGAGAATCCCAATGATGCTGCAAGCACCTTCGGATTGAACTTACGCGAGAAGAAAGACATAATCGACCCGACTCCGGTAGCCAGACCTGCGAATACGGTAAGACCAAATGCAAAAAGCAATGATGAAGTATCCATGCCGGAACCTTACCATACTCATGCGGAGCAATCAATAAGTTCGCCATTCAACCATACAGTTCCGAAAGCCAGACTTAACAGTCGTTACGTATCCTTAAAATAATGACTGTATAACTCGCGTTATGCCCGAATCGAGACGCAGGCCAACTATCATCAGATTCAATTAATTCAATTACGTTCGAAAATAAAAACCGATTGACTATGTTTATATCTTATTAATAAGTCATTGAATATTACGAGTATTTATAATTAAGACACTAACAATGGTAAAAGTATATATAAAAGTCATTGTAAAATGACATCAATTAGAATTATAATTGTTCTACGGGTAACATGCATACGAAATTTAACAAAGGAGAACGCCGGTTATGAAAAAGATCGCCACTATACTTGTTTAGTGATAGTAGGGTTGGCAATTATCGGGGTAAGCGGATGCCCGCTTCCCGGAGATGACGAAGATCCAATCCTTGGAACAAATGTTATTCGCGGCATTGCTCGGTTCTCTGACAAAA
>JAAYDK010000223.1 GCA_012729295.1 Spirochaetales bacterium
AATAAGTGAGTGACCGTACTTCCCTCGGCTAGTTCTCCGAGCCATTGATACGGTTTCGTATCGGTAGCGTATTTAACCAAATCTCCGTAGAGTCGAGCTCGTATGTGCATCCTTCAACGCTCCGGTGCTCCAGAAAGTTTCTTGTCCAGACGACTATATATCCAGTGGTACGCAGGATCTTTGGAGAGGGTTTCGCGTGAAGCTAGCAAACCCTTTAGGATGATATCGGCTTGTTCGACGCACCGTCTTCCCAACAGCCTCGCGGAACGGACTGCTGCGACAACGGAAAACTCCTGTTTTTCGTAGAGACTGTCCATAGCGTTCCTTGCATCCTGATTGCAGGTCCAGGCTCCGGTTCCGATATAGGATTCCCACATATCGCCGGTTACGGGTACCGATTGCATGATCAACGCATGGTTGATCATATCGGTAATCGTGTGTTCCTGGCCTGAAAACATATGAATGCCCTGGGCAATAGTACCTATCGTTTTCATCTGTTTAGAGAGTGTTTCGCTCCCGTCTGAGCGTACTACCTTATGGCTTCCGAAACTAGCGTTGCCCAGACGGTCGATAAAGCATTTGACCTGACCGGGCATCGTCATATGATAGACCGGAAGCGAATAAATGATTACATCCGCTTCAAGCCATTTTGCACGCAAATCGTCAAAATCGTCTTTATGAATGCAAGATCCTTGCTTTCGAATACAATGACCGCATGCGATGCAGGGCTCGAAATGCTTATTCCTAAACGAATATACCTCTGTTTCTATATCAGCTCCCGGATATTGTGCAGCCCCGTCCAAGGCCTGTTCTAGTAAAAACTCACTGTTGCCTTTGCGGGGACTCCCAGATATACCCAATACACGCAGTTTCACGCCTGAACCTCCATAATCTTAAAATCTCGGTAATTCCGCGCCACCGTCGATTCTGATGGTTTCGCCGGTAATCATATCGGCTACCGGAGAACATAGCATCGCGATTAATTGAGCGACATCCTTGCGTGTCACCAGCTTTTTTAGCGCAGAACGTGCCGTATAACGCTCGCCGAAGGTCGGATCGATTGCATGAATCAATGGAAGACTCTCTTCAATCTGCCCGGGAGCAACTGCGTTGACGGTGATTTCCGGTCCCAGTTCCAATGCAAGTTCTTCAGTGAGTACTCGGATTGCCGACTTTGCCAGTCCGTAGACTCCGTGGTTTCTCACCGAAGAAGAGCCTGCCGATAAATTAACAATCCGCCCCCACCCGAGCGCCTTCATCGCCACAGCAAATACGCTGGTGGTAATATAGACAGACTTGACGTTGACGTTCATCACAATATCCCAATCTCTTTCCTTCAGACGGGAAAACGGTTCCATGTTAAACGGACCGGCACAGTTGACGACAATAGAGACTTCTCCTAGTTCCTGTCTTATTTTTTCTTGCAATGCCTGTACGCTTGCAAAGGAACTGATATCTGCGTCTATTGCCGTCGCCTTTCTTCCAAGTCTGCATACCGAATCAATCAATTGGTCTTTTTCCTGCTGTGACAAAACTCCGGGAAGATCGTTGAATACGACGTCCGCGCCCTGCTCGGCTAATGCGAGGGCAATAACAGATCCGAGATTCTTATATGATCCGCTGATGAGCGCTACTTTTCCTGAAAGATATCCGGTGGACACGTATCCCTCCTCTTATGTTGCCGACGGCAGTCGGCAGCTTTGTGGTAATTCGGCAGTCATGGCATGTGCGCGTTTTTGCCCGAGATGGCTTTCTACATATCCCAGACCCAGCTTTTCTAAAGTATCCGGTAACGGAAATCCGTTTACCGGGTCCCATCCGTTGAGTCGATAATATGCATCAAGCATCCTGCCGAGACGCTTTTCATCCATTACCGCCTCTACTGGCTGCTTTGGAGAGAGATCGACGGCCTTTTCATTCATAATCCTCCAAGGAAGCACATCACAGCGGCGAGACCACCCCTCTCTCAGATTATAGCAACGTTCAAGGGTCACGATTCTTCGTCCTGCTTCCATGATTTGTTGTGCCGTTAGATTCTGGCCGACTGCGCTGTTAAACGTATCGGCACATACTTGCTCGTCCACTCCATAAGCGGCGGTCGTTGCAAACGCGCAATACCCCAGCGAATCTGAAACTGCGTAGATGTCTTCATGCCAGGAAACGATTTCAGCCCGCTTTTCTTCAAGATACGGGAATGCATACTTTTCATCTCCCGTAATTTTCTTGATTACATCAACGGCATGCTTTGAAAATCCGCTGCCGAATTCAGCAAGACACTCGGTCATCAAGTGGTCGGGACCTCTCGGATTGATGGCGAACGCCAATGCATAGGAAAATGCTCCGCGTAGTTCTACACGGCTCTGGTCGAGCCCCCGGGCCTGAACTGCCCACTTGTACGAATCTTTTCCTAGAGTGTCGGATGCAACTTTTACTCCTTTTGCAAGCAGTTTGCCTATTCCCCGCTCTTGTACGATCATGTCGATTAGGTATAAAAGCGTCTCGCCGTCACCCCATTTCAACTCGAAACCTTCGGTATCCTTAAGGGTAATCACCCCTTTTTCAAAACTTTCGATGGCAAACGAAACAGCAGAGCCCAGAGATATGGTATCAAATCCATAGTCGTTGGCCATTTCGTTTCCCTTCAGAATATATCTGCTGTCTGTAAGCCCGATATTTGCCCCGAGCGATGCAAAGGTTTCGTATTCAGGTCCTTCCGAATAGGTCCCTGCAAATTTACCCGTATCGATTTTCGTGTATCGGTGACAACCGAAGATACAAGTACCGCAACTCGAGCTTCGCTTAAGATATCCTTCATCGATCAGGTGCTGACCAGTAAGGTTTTCCTCACCCGATTCAAGCCACTGCCTGCTGAAATTGTATGTCGGAAGCAGACCTGCAACACACATCTGGTCGGTCGTAGCAGCAGTTCCGAAGCGCTTCATAGTTCTTGAGTGGCTGTCTGCAAGCGAGGCGTCCCGTGCATGCTGGGCTGCCTTGACAAACGAATCGTTGTCTGCGACATACACACTACCGCCGTTTGTACTGAATGCCAGTGCTTTCAGGTTTTTCGAACCCATGACAGCCCCGCCGCCGCCCCGGGCTGCAGCATAGTAATAGGTGCCCATTACCGCGGCAAAATTACTTTTAATTTCTCCCGCTCTTCCGATACAGGCAATTTTCAACTCGGATTCTTGTTTCTGTTCCTTAATCAGTCGATTGGTTTCCTTGACATCCTTGCCCCAGATTCCACTTGCATCACATAGTTCGACTTTCGTCGGACTGACGTAGAGATATACTGGCTTTTTTGCCTTTCCCCTGATTACCACATGATCGTATCCGGCATACTTGATTGCAACACCGAGTGCGCCGCCGATACTTGATTTAAAATAACCTCCGGTTGCGGGACTTTTAAAGGTGACGTTGGTCCGGCCGGTAGTCGGAGCCGAGGTTCCCGTCAAGACTCCCGGAGAAAATATAATGACATTATCCTTACTCAACGGTTTCGTATCGGGTCCCGTCATGTCCCAGAGCATCTTGGCCGCTGCACCGCGACCTCCGAGGTAATCTCTGACATAGGATTCTTCGAGGAGATGGACCCATATTTTTGAAGTAGTCAGATCTACGTTGAGCACTCTTCCCTGATATGAACTTCTCATACGGCATCCTCCTTTTTTGAGTACGTCAATGCTCCGTGCAGCTTGCACGGCTTCACACATTCGGGATCCCCGTCGCATAAATCGCATATTAGCGGCTGATTGGTTTCATCGTCCCACATAACCCCATGATATTTGCAAGCCTGATAGCATTTCTTGCATCCGATACACAAATCGGCGTTAAACCTGATACAGCCGAGTACCGGATCGACGGACAAGGCATCTACGGGACATGCGTGAACGCAGGAGCGTTCTTCACACTGTACGCATTGATGTATCTCGATAATCGAATGTTCTTCGTCATGATGAATTCGAATTCTGCTCTTTTGCGGATCGAAATACCCAAAATGTCTCATCGAACAAGATAGTTCGCATGCAAGACATCCGGAACATACATCGGTCTTAATCGAAATCTTACCCATTGCATTCCCCCTTCTTATCGTAAAGATTCGATCGGTAGGTATTCGCCGTGATAGCCCAAAGCCGAAAGAATCGGGCGGAACATGTCGAACAAAGCAGGAGTCCTGAGCTGAGCGGGAGCTTTAAATCCAAGATATGAAAGCTTCATGCCTGCAACGATGTCGGCATTCGTTAACGGATCTCCCTGTTCGCTGATGGCGCAAATCAGGTCGGGAACCACTGCAAGCAAGGTATCGCCGCGGTAGGCTGTCATGTTTTCATTCTGGAACGTAACGGTAACGGGTAGATCCCCTTCCAATTGCACGACTCCCAAATCAAATCCGCCTTTGGTTTCGACTTTGACACTTTTAACCGTACCCTTACCGAGCAAATACCCGTCGTAGTCGGCTATCAATCGCTCTGTCGGATCGGTCTTGCGCGCCTTGGCTTCGAAAATGATTGCTCCGATATGCTCAACCAAGGTAGTGGTTCCTCCGATAATCAGGCGCTTAACTTCCTTTCCCGTCATCGCATGGCAGCTGGTGGCAGATACTCCTTCGATCTCAGCGGTAATTGCGCGCGCGATGCGTTCGATATCTGACGGTTTTTTTGTCCTGATCACAACGTTGATACCGTCTTCAGTACTTAAAGCAAAAGGACTGACAGGCAATCCGCCCAAGAAGAATGTAGTCATGTCTACCTGAGGAACAGCTCGACCGCACGGGTCTCCGTCAATCATGGGAATCTTGCGCTGTACCGCTGCGAGCATCGGATTCAGGCTGTTTCCCGCACCCAATTCAAACGGTATCACAAAGGAGCTGGTAAATTTCAGTTCTTTCTCCAAGCTTTCCAACGCCCACAATGGCGACCAGGTCCGAACCCGGGTCATCGAAGCAATCGGAGAACCCATCCCTGCGATCACGGCTCCCCATGCTTCATCGGAAACCTCTTCGGGAGTAATTAAATCGATACCGTCGGAAAATTCCAGTACGCGATCGACAAGCTTCATGCCCTCTTTAGTAGAGCCTCCGCCACCGGCCCCCAGCAACCCAGCTCCCAGTACGATATTTCGTAATTCGGCTTCATGTAATCTACGCATATCTCATACTCCTTTAGAATCGATTGATTATACTTTTTGTTTTTGTCCAAGACTCACCGAAGTCAATACGGCAAGAATTACTACCAGACCTTTTGTAATGTACTGGAAATAATAGGGGACATTCATCATGGTCAGACCGTTTGTCAGCATGGTGATGATGAACGCTGCCACTACGGTTCCCCTTGCGGTCGGCTCGCCTTCGCCAAACATGGTCGTGCTCAAGAATACGACCGATATCGCATCGAGCAGTTGGTCCTCTCCGGCTAGCGGCTGGGCCGATGCAATTCGGCTGGTCATGACTATTGCGGCAAAAGCTACGCTGAATCCGGAAATGACGAATGTTATGAAGCGATATCGTTTTGTCTTTATACCTGCGAACAACGATGCAACCGAATTACCTCCGATTGCATAGACCCTACGGCCAAATACCGTTTTCCCCAAAACGAATGCGGTTACAACAGCATAGACGGCCATCAGAATGACTGGAAAAGGAACCGGTCCGACATATCCCTGACCTAAGAACAAAAAGACTTTGGATACATCCGCGCCAAAAAACATCGGATTTCCTTTAGTAATAAGCATCTTGAGCCCGTATACAATCGTACCAATGGCGAAGGTGCCAATAAAATCAGGCAATCCGACGTACGATACCAGTAGACCGTTTACCGAACCGATAGCAATACCGACAAGCAGTGCTGCAGCTACACCGAGCAGGAAACTTCCCGACTGGGTCATGACTATTGCAAATACGATGCTGACCAGTCCGATGTTATTTCCAAGCGACATATCGAATCCGCCGGCTGCCATGACAAACGTAAAACCGAGCGATACAATCGTAAGAACGCTCATCTGACGAAGCAGCATGAACATATTCCGCTGCGTCATAAAATTACGTGCGGCTAAAGAGAAAAAGATGAGAATCAGTACGGCGGCAAACACCGTACCGTACCGCCTGACCAACTCTTTCGTAGAGGTGATGTTGAATGTTATCTTGTTCATATCAGTTCCTTTTGGTCAGCATTGCGTGGACTATGTCTTGCTGCCCGTCTGTTCCAGGATAGAATTCCCCGTTGTTCTTTCCTTCGCTCAATACGATAATCCGGTCGCACACGTTAATCAGTTCGGGGAGATACGAAGAAAAGAATATGATTCCTTTCCCCTGCTCCGCGAGAGCTCCGATCAAAAGATAAATGTCTTCCTTTGCCTTCACATCAATTCCTTTGGTCGGTTCATCAAACATACCGACCGTAAAATCTCCGTGCAGCCAACGGGAGAGAATCGCCTTTTGCTGGTTTCCTCCGCTGAG